>JACRND010000089.1 GCA_016234975.1 Nitrosarchaeum sp.
TGTAGATTCAACAAGTGATGCGTTGGTGCATTCAGATACATCACCAAATAAATCGCGTACAAGAGTTATATCATAAGCATATCTACCAAATCTAGAAAATGCATATGAGATTTCTGTTGATGAGCGTATTAATCTAAAATCATCAGCCACAGGTTGATATTTCAATAACATATCAAATGTAAGATCTTCAACTTCAAAGTATTTTGCACGAATAGCATCAGATAACTTTAGAACTTTACCTTTAGTATTTGTTCCTGTCAAATACGAATCTATTGCCAAAGATATTGATTCAATTACCATATCACCCATTTCAGACATGATAAATGATAACTTGTGCAATGAAGGATCTATTAATCGAGTCATTTATCCAAAGTGACCTTGCACATATTTTGCGGTGAGTTCGTCTTTTGGATCTGTAAATAATTTCTTTGTTTCTCTAAATTCTATTAGATCACCAAGATACATAAATCCAGTGTAATCTGAAACACGTATTGCTTGTTGCATATTATGGGTTACAATGATAATTGTATAATCGTTTTTTAATTAAATGATTGTTTCTTCAATTTTTTGAGTTGCGATTGGATCAAGTGCAGACGCAGGCTCATCCATTAGTAATACTTCGGGTTGGATAGCAAGTGCTCTAGCAATACAGAGACGTTGTTGTTGACCACCAGATAATTCAATTGCAGATTTTTTTAGATCATTTTTTACTTCATCCCAAAGATATGCCATTTTCAGGGAATCTTCGACAATTTCATCGAGAATTTTTTTATCACGAACTCCATTTAATCTAAGACCGGCGGTTACATTATCATAAATAGACATTGTAGGAAAGGGATTAGGTTTTTGGAAAACCATCCCAACTTTTCTTCTATGGTAGATAGGATCAATTTCTTTTGAATAAAGATCTGTATTATCAATCATGACTTTACCTGTGACTTTAGCGTTTTTTGTCAACAGTAACATTTTCTGCAATCATTTTATATTTAGCATCAATAGATGGTGAAGATTCAGAAGATGTAAAAGGCGATGATTCCATGTTAGTTGACTTTGTAGTCAATGCAGTCATTTTGCAGTATTTCTCCTTTGTTTAATTAATTGTCCGAAGAATCCATTTTTTTTATTCATAAAATAGTATTTGATTCCCAAATTGATTCCAAGTATAATCATAATCAAAACCAATGCTGCCCCCCATCCCTGAAGTTGAGCACTGTCATAGGGCAACAAAGAGAGTCGCCATATTCTCAAAGGTAATGCATCCATTGGAGTATCCATACTGCTAAAGAATTGACTGCTTCCAAGAATAGTCATAATTAATGGCGCAGTTTCGCCACCAATTCTAGACACAGATAGAAGTATTCCAGTAACCATGCCACTCTTTGCAGCAGAGATGATAATCCTAAATGTGATAATCCATTTTTTTAATCCTAAAGCAGTCCCTGCTTCTCTATAGGTCATCGGTATCATCTTTAATGACTCTTCAGTAGTTCTTGCAACTATAGGAAACATAATCAGAGATAATGCAAATGCACCTGCCCAAACTGAAAAATGACCAATAACCAACACGATCATTAAAAATGCAAATATTCCAAGTATAACGGATGGAAATTCCATAAAGACATCATTGAAGAATCTAACGGATCTTGCTAGAGAATTGTCTCCATATTCAGATAGAAAAATACCAGACATTACACCTATTGGAACACCAATCAAACTAGATAGCCCTATAATTATCAAAGTTCCTTGAATTGCAGGACCTATTCCACCCTCACCAGAACCAGCAGACCCAGGAGTCTCGGTTAAAAATTCAATGCTAATTGCAGTCAGTCCATTTTTGAATACTTCAACTAAGATACTGCCTAATGGAATAATTGCTATGACAACACATGAAAAAACAATAATCCTTACAGCTTTGTCTACAAGTAATCTTTTTTCAACATTTTGTTTGAATAATGATCTGTATTCTTGTCTTCTGTCTTGAATTGAATTCAATTATTTATTGCCCCCTCTTTTATTTTGAGCATTCGTGTTACAAGCAAATGAGCTACAACATTAATCACAATATCAATTAAGAGAAGAATCAGCCCTACACCAATCAATGCAGGTGTATGTATAGATGCAGGAGAAGATTCAACAAATTCATTTGCAATAATACTTGACATTGTTTGACTTGGTCCAAATAATGATTTAGGGATTGCACCTATGCTAGTTGCATTTCCAATCAACATTGTAACTGCCATTGTTTCACCCACTGCCCTTCCAAGACCTAGGATAGAAGCGCCTATCAGACCAGTTTTTGAATAAGGGAATATTGCAAGTTTGAACATCTCCCATTTAGTTGCACCAAGCATGTAAGCTGCCTCTTTTTGTTGTTGAGGAACAGCTTTCATTATTTCACGTGAAACCGCAGAAACAGTTGGGATAATCATAATTGCAAGAATGATACTGGCAGTTAGAATATCCAACCCGTACGGATTACCAGAAAATAACCATACATTCTCACCAAATGTATTATGTAATGGAGTTTCAATCCAATCTCTAAAATATATTCTAAAAACAAAGAGTCCCCAGAGACCATAAATGATACTTGGGACAGCAGCTAAAAGTTCTACTAAAAACCCTAAAGGTGCTCCAATTTTTGGAGGAGCATCTGAGATAAACATTGCAATTCCTATGCTTAGCGGAACGCCAATCATCATTGCAATTGCAGATGTGGTCAAGGTACCCATAATGTAATGTAATGCACCACATGATTCTCTATCTTCGACTGCATTCCAATCGGTTTTTGTGATAAATGATAGTCCTTCTTTTTCCCAAATAGGATATGATTCGGATATCAACTGAAATGCAATTAATACAACTATCACCAAGACATACGTCCCAGCAATTGTAGCTCCAATCTTGAATACTTTATCTGAAATTACTCGTCTTTTTTTTAAATTCAGATTGGGTTTATCCACAGTCTTTTGGTGTAAAAATAGAATATCTAATATTTCACCATACTTTATGATATGATCATGATTCTATATAGATCGTCAACTATATTGTAATTAAGAAATTTGAGTACTGTAGATGAGTTGGAAATAATTGAGAAAACCAAACAGACAAGAAGAATGCAGTTGAGTGGAGGTTCAACTTACATCATATCATTACCAAAAAACTGGATTGAGGAATTAAAAATTAAGGTTGGAGAAAACA
>JACRND010000050.1 GCA_016234975.1 Nitrosarchaeum sp.
ATAGAAAAAATAATTAAAGAGATTGGTCGTGAGAAAACAAGACAAAAATTATTTCAAATTAATCAGGACGATTTGGAAGTTTATTTGGGAATTAAAGAGGATCAGACTTTACAAAATGATCACAAAATAATCTTTGATCCAACTTTGAAAATTACTACTGGTGAGGGAGTAAAAGGGTATAATGCTCTTTTTTCAAGCCGTTTTACTAAACTAAAACGAATAATTTCAGACAGACCAGAATCAAGAATGTTAAAGTCAATTGCTTCTGTTAAGACTATAAAATCTGATGATGATATGTATGTCTGTGGTATTGTAACTACTAGAAGTACTGAGAGAAATATAACAAAATTAGTTTTAGAAGATCCTTCAGGTTCATTTGAAGGAATTGTTTTTGATGTTGAACTGCAAAAAATAGCAGGTTCACTACTTAGTGATCAGTTTATCATGGCACGGATAGGTTTTGGTAAAAATGCAGGATTTATCATAAAAGATTTGATTTTACCTGATATTCCTGATCAAGCCTCAAATAGGTCTGAAACTGAAACGTATGCTACTTTTCTTTCCGATCTGCATATTGGTAGTAAGTATTTCATGGAAGAGGAATTTACTGAATTTGTATCGTGGTTATCTAGTCCAGATCCAATAGCAAGAAAAATTCGTTTCGTGTTAATTTGTGGGGATTTGGTAGATGGGGTTGGTATCTATCCAAATCAGGATAAAGAATTAGTATGTCAAACTATTGAAGAGCAATTAAAAAAAGTTGAAGACCTTCTCAGTAAAATTCCTAATTATATCAAAATATTCATTATGCCTGGAAATCACGATCCTGGACGTAGGGCATTACCCCAGCCAGCCATTCCAAAAAAATACAATTCTGGATTATGGGAAAGAGAAAATGTGTTTATGGTTGGAAATCCATCTGTTGTTTCTTTGAATGGTGTGAAGGTAATGATGTTTCATGGTCAAAGTATTGATGATATTGTAAAAACTACACCAGGCCTAAGTTATGATAAGCCTACAAATGTAATGAAGCATCTTCTCAGGGCAAGACATCTTAGTCCAATTTATGGTAGTCAAACTCCAATTGCACCTGAAATAGAAGACTTGATGGTAATTGATGAGATTCCAGACATTTTTCATGTTGGTCATGTACATAGAGCAGAATTAGACATGTACAAAGGAATTCTTTTATTAAATTCTGGTTCTTGGCAAAAACAAACCCCATTTCAAGCCAGTGTTGGAATGACTCCCAATCCAGGAATAGCACTTATGGTAAATTTGAAGACTTTCAAAGTTTATCATGAAAATTATAATTCTAATAAATTAAATAATATCCTGCAAAGTTAGATCATCTTTAAAGGTTTTTTTTATTATTTCAGGTGAGATTGTAAGTTTGTATTTTTTTGTCCTTCCATGTATTCCTTGATGAACTAGTCTTCCAGTGATAATTCCAGATAATTCGATTTCACTAAGCATTTGAGTAATTCGTCTTTGTGTCAATTCATCTCGTCCTACTACTTTGCACAATCCTTTGTAAGATGAATAAATCTCCCCTGTAGATGAGCCTCCAGCTTTCATTATTGCAAGAATAACGAGTTTTTCATGGAGAGGATATGATTTTAGAGATGTTTCTTCTTTATTTTCTTCAATTTTTAGAGACGCTTCTCTTACATGATCTTTTGTAACTTTGTCTGATTGTTGTCTTTCGGCAATTTCTCCTGCAACACGAATTAAATCAATTGCTCTTCTGGCATCGCCATGTTCACCACCAGCCAAGGCAGCACAAAGATTCAAGGCTGGCTCTTCCACTGAATTTGGAATGAATGCCTCTCTAATTCGCTCCTCCAATATTTTTTTTATTTGGTCTACATTATAGTTTGTAAAAACTACCTCTTCTTCACCTAGGCTACTAATTACTCTAGGATCAAGTTTTTCTTTAAACGTAAGATCATTTGAAATCCCTACCAAAGTCAATGAGCCTTGTTTTAGACGCTCATTTGCTCTGGTTAATTGATATAGAATATCTTTGCCTGTTTTTGATACTAATTGTGCAAGATAATCAATTTCATCAATAACAAAAATTGCGTTTATTTTAGATTCATCAATACTAGTTAGTATTCTTTTAAAGACTTCACTAATTGCTAAGCCTGTACCAGGTAATTCTTTATCAGTTAAGCCTAATTGTCTTCCAAAACTTACCAATAATCCATAAAGTGTTGTTTCTTCTTTAGAGTTAGAGTAGACTAGTTTAATTGGGAAGTTTGATTTTTCTACCCTATCTTGAATTTTGTTAAGTACTTTCTTAACTACAAGTGTTTTACCAGTTCCTGGTTTACCATATACTAGTAAATTTGATGGTCGTGAATGTTTAAGGATTGGTAGTAATGATTGTGTTACTTGTTCTTGCTCAGAAGTTCTATGTTGAATAATATCTGGAATGTATGTAAAATGAAGAATATCTCTATTTTTAATTATTGATTTTCCAGATTCAGCTGCATCAAGTAATCTATCAATTGGATCAGACATACTCACACACCTTTGTTTCTACTCAATAGTAACATAATGATATTTGAATTTGGAGAGTAAAGATGAGAATAGTTATTCTAGTTTAGTTTGTAATTAATTATTTTTAGTTAGTTATTGTATTTTTAATAAAAAAATTAAAGAAAAAGATAGAGTGGAAAGATAGGTGTGTGGGTTAAATCCAAATATCTTATTAACAAAATGTTAATTCTCTGTTAAGAAAACTCCAAAAAAGGTCATTTTAACCCCTTTATTTCCATTCCAGGCGTTAAGATTAATGTTAACAGTGTGAATATCCTAAAATAGACCCCTTTATTTCCATTCCAGGCATAGTTTAATGGAGTAATTATTAATTATGATTATTAATATTGTTAATAACAAAAAATTCTCTAGGCATGGGCTAGGCAGTCAATGTTAACAAACCTCTTAGTTAACAAATATTCTGAGATCAATTGAATTGTTAACCTCAGATCCTCATAGATCTCAAAGATGGCCTCAAAACGTATTAGAATTGATATGGAAGATGCAGATGGAGCACGTTACGACATCAAATTAGAGGGTAATGTCACTAGAGAAAAGGTTCTAAAAATATTTGAAATGATGGATTTGATGAATATAGAAGAACAGGAAACTACCAATATGGATTCAATAGGCTCAAAAATATGGCATATTATAGATAAATTCTTCCCAATGGGAAAGTTCACATCTACAAACATACTCGAGAAGTATGAAGATGAGTATAACGAACCTGTTAAACTAAGTATAATCTCTACATACTTATCCAGATTTTCTACTAAAGGTAAAATTAATAGAATTAGAACTGGTCGTGAATGGACATATCAGACCATAAAACTTACTCAAAAACAACAATAAATTAAGAAATTGTTATTTTTCGTACTATAAGACGATCCTTACCTAATATTATTTTAACATATTCTCCTTTCTGAATATCCATATATTTTCTAAACTGTTTCGGAATAGAAATTGTTCCTGCTGATGTAATTTTTACTAAAACTTCATTTTCTTGTACTGACACGATTCTATTATAATTTAATAATATATATAATTTAATATTTTTATTTTTTTATAAAATATAATAAAATTACCTTCTCTAACCTGTTTTTGATAAAAGAAACTAAAACTGATCTTATAGAATTTACAAAAATCCACTATACAATTATAGAATTAGATTGTATAGATTCTATCTTTTCCTTTCCTTTTTTTGTAATTGAGTAGGCATATGGCTTTGTATTAGTGTTTCTTTGAACATATCCATCTTCAAATAATTTTTTCATTAACCTTGAAGTATGCTCTCTACTTCGCTTTAATGTGACTTGTATATCACGTGATGTCATAGGTCTATCTGTGATTAGATGCAACACATAATCTACTACATTATAATGATCCAAATTAGGTATATGATGAATAGAAACAGGCTCATCCTTACTCATAGTTTCCGTCTTTATTGAGGGCTCGATGATGTTCTCCTGAATTTGTTGATTTTTAGCTAATTTCTCTAAGAATTGTTTCAGTTCTAGATTAGAATCTTCAGTTTTTTGTTCAAAACCTTGCATCTCCATAGCATCCAGGCGTATTTTCATATCAATTAATTGCCTTTCATAATATTCTAAACGCTCTAACTGTGACGAATCTATCATTTCACTTTTAGTTTTGATGAATGGACGTATTTTGTAGTAGCTATACAAGCCTATCAAACCTATAACAAAGGAAACTATCACACCTAGAATCACTTCTGGTTCAGGAACTTCTATTAACATCACAAAAATTATTCATATGTTGTGATTTATCGTGATTGAACAATATTATTTCACACTTTAGATTAACAAAGACACACCTCACATCACAAAAAACTTGATCAATAATACAACTCTAAACGACAATATCACACATTACATGCCTGACGTATAAGCCTATCAATCACATTAATGACCTCATCTTCTCTTTCAGGGAATATATCACTCTCATTTATCACACGTATCTGCTCAGAGAGTTTTGATATCACATCAATATCATCAGGTAAAAGTATGCCTAAACCACGTAAAAGTATGATTGAATAGAATAATGCTACTAGTTTATCTCTAGACTGTCCAACTTGTCTATAATATGCACCTTTAGTAATGGTGAATTTAGAGTTTAGCAAATCTTTCTGATTTAAAATAATTTCAATTTGTCGTTCAGTAAATAATGATTTTTTGATAATCTGACGAATAATATTATTAAAATTAGATTGTTCAAACTCTACCATAGCTATACAAATCTGTATACTACACCACAATTAAACTTTAAAGAGTCATCTACAAACCCCTGTTATGACTGGAAATAAAGTTGAATTATTCCTAAAATCTGAACTAAAAAAGAAAAATGCACTATTGTTTGTACTAATTGATTCTGAAGTCTCAAAGTTAGAATCCTCACAAAAACTTGCTCAAGAGGTTGAAAAAATAGGCGTATCTGCAATACTCATTGGTGGTTCATCCGCAACGGATCAAATAGAGATGGCTGAAGTAGTCAAAGGCATTAAAAAAGGCATCAAAATACCCATTATCCTCTTTCCTGGAAACGTCACTGGAGTAGTACCTGATGCAGATGCAATTCTTTTTAGCTCATTAATGAATTCAGAAAATCCATATTTTATCACTCAGGCACAAGCACTAGGAGCACCAAGTGTTCTCAAATTTGGGTTAGAACCATTACCAACAGCATATTTGGTTATTGGTGATGGAACTTCTGCATGGTTTGTAGGTTCTGCAAGAGGGATTCCGTTTGAAAAACCAAAAATCGCTGCAGCGTATGCTCTTGCAGCACAATTTCTTGGAATGCGATTTGTCTACTTAGAGGCAGGTTCAGGAGCAAAATCCAGCGTTACACCAGAGATGGTTAAAACAGTAAGAAAAGCATTCAATGGATTCTTAATAGTTGGAGGAGGAATTAGAGATATTAAAACTGCAACAGAACTGGTCAAAGCAGGAGCTGATGCCCTAGTTATTGGGACCTTTCTAGAGAAAGGTGGAAGTATTAAGAAACTAGCAGAAATAGCAAAAGCAATTCAAAGAAGCAAGTAATAGGACTGTATTATGTCTGAAAATGATGCTATTTCTCGTATTAGTGGTATTAAGATGCCAGATTATTATCTTGATTATTATTCTGATCTTTCAAAGGATACCTATACTATTTTTGAGCATGCAGCTTTGGCAAAATCCAGCCTAGTGGATTCCTCAGGAATAATCGAGCCTAAAATTGCATTTGATTTAGCAGATCGAGTTGCTAAAATGCACGATATTGACATTGCAGAACCTTTACGAGAATTATTAAAAATTAATGGAAAAGAATTATCTGCATTAATTCTATCAAAGGAAATCGCGTTAGGAAAGTATTCACTTACTAATGCTACTTTAGAGCAAAAACTGGACTTAGCAGTTAGAGTAGGTCTAGCTATAGTTACAGAGGGAGTAACAATTGCTCCATTACAAGGAATTAGTGAAGTTAAGATAAAGAGAAACAAAGATGGTAGTGAATACCTTTCCGTATCTATTGCTGGCCCAATGCGTTCAGCTGGAGGAACTGAATCAGCAGTAACAATACTGATTGCTGATCATGTACGAAAAGCAGTAGGCTTATCAAAATATCAAGCAAATTGTTTTGATGATGAAACAGGTAGATTTGTTGAAGAGCTTAGAATCTATGAAAGAGAAGCAAGCAGCTTCCAATTTCATATTTTAGATGAAGATATTGAACATGTTATATCAAATCTACCTGTAGAGTTAGATGGTGTAGATACAGATCCTTTTGAAGTTGTAAACCATAAAGGAATGATTCGTATTAAAACAGACAGAGTTAGAGGGGGAGCATTAAGAGTTCTAAACGATGGATTAATTGGAAGATCTAAAAAACTTCTCAAAAGAATTGAACTATACAAATTAGACGGTTGGGAATGGCTTGGAGAACTAAAAGGAGCAGTTCAAACAGGAGATAATCAAGAAGATGCAGCAGCCAAGAGAATGCGTGAAGTCATTACAGGAAGATCCGTCCTATCAATGCCTAACAAACTTGGTGGATTTCGTTTAAGATATGGTAGAGCCTGTAATACAGGATTTGCAGCTGTGGGAATCAATCCTGTAATTGCTGAGATCTTGGATCACACGATTGCTGTTGGCACTCAAGTCAAAATTGATATTCCAGGCAAAGGTGCAACTGTAGCTTTTGTAGATTCTATTGATACACCAATTGTTCGGCTAAAAAATGGTAATGTTGTAAAAATAAAAGATGTAAAACACGGAATAAAAATCAAAGGCGACATTGAAAAAATTCTTCATTTAGGCGATATTTTAATTTTCATAAAATAAAATCGCCATTTTGTCAATAATATAAAGTTTTTCTAAATCTGACTCTTTTATCTTTTCTCTCAAAACTCCTGCCAACTTAGATACAAGAACCACCTCTTGGATTTTGTCAATACCTTTAGCTCGTAATGTAACTTTCAAATAATCCCAGGCGACATCGGCTAAAGTGTAACTAATCTTAGAAGAATCCAACACATACGCTGCCAACATTGTATCGAACTTTTCTGGAAAAACTCGGCGTACCACATATAATAAATAACAATCAAATACTTCTTGAAAAAGAAGAAGCAAGAATTTTCTATAATTTACTATTTAGACAAGAACCCCAAATCAGTTATTCATCCACTCCGAAAATTATCTCAAAATCATCTGGAATTCAAATTAAAAATAAATTCTCAACTTCAATTGGAGTTAGAATAGGAAGACCTGAAAAAGCAGCTCCCAGACAAATGAAGCCACCAACGCATGTCTTATTCCCAATTAATGATAAGGGAGGTTCAACTAGAGACCTCATAAAGGCATCAAGACAAGATAATTTCTTCACTAACATTTTCAATAGATACTGCAATGAATGTGATGAACCATCAATTGGAATAAAATGCTCAAAATGTGGTACTAAGACATCAGTAACTTATCGATGTGGTAATTGTCGAGACAAACTTGATAATCCATATTGTGAAAAATGTAAACGAAAAGCATCATCACATTCCCATCAAGCGTTTCCATTAAAAACAAAATTGTTACTAGCCCAAGAAAAAATAGGTTTACGCGCACAGGAACCATTCAAAGGAGTCAAGGAGTTAATCAACCAAGATAGAATTGCAGAACCACTGGAAAAAGGCTTAGTTCGTCAAAATTTCGGCCTCACAGTATTCAAAGATGGAACTGTACGTTTTGATGCAACAAACTCTCCTCTTACTCAATTCAAACCATCATGGATTGGAACATCTGTTGAAAAACTAAACAGTCTTGGTTATACTCATGATATTGATGGAAAACCATTAACAAATCCGGATCAAATAGTTGAACTTAGAATGCAAGACATCATTATTCCAAACGAGAGTGGAAGGTATCTTGTATCTACATGTAAATACATTGATATTATCTTAGAGAAGTTTTATGAAAAATCGATTTTTTACAATGTTAAAAATACAGACGAATTAGTTGGGCATCTAATAATTGGTCTAGCACCTCACACATCTGTAGGGATTGTTGGAAGAATAATTGGTTATACTGAAACACATGTTTGTTTTGCTACACCGAATTGGCATTCTGCTAAAAGAAGAGATGCAGATGGAGATGCTGACTCCATTATGCTCTTGATGGATAGTCTTCTAAATTTTTCAAGACAATTCCTTTCTGATAGAATTGGTGGTTTAATGGATGCACCATTATTGATTCAACCACTTGTATTACCACATGAGTCACAACCACAAGCACACAATCTAGAAGTCGTTAAATTTCTACCACTTGAATTCTTTAAATCAACAATTCAACAAAACAAAGCCTCAGACATTACCTGTGTAGATATTATTAAATCACGTCTAGAAACAGAAAAACAATTTTTTGGATATTACTTTACACACCCTACAACTTCTCTTACTACATCAAAATCACGTAGTGCATATTCTACACTTGGCTCCATGCTTGATAAATTCGATATGCAAATTAGAAATGCAGAACTAATTGATGCAGTAAACACAACTGAAATTGTTTCAAATGTAATATCCACCCATCTAGTTCCTGATATTATGGGAAATCTTCGTGCTTATGCTAGACAAAACTTTAGGTGCACTGGTTGTGGAAAATCATACCGTAGGATGCCGTTGATTCAAA
>JACRND010000051.1 GCA_016234975.1 Nitrosarchaeum sp.
GGTGAAATAAGATATGCTTGCATACATTTTGTTAAATTGTATACCTTCACAAGAAAAAAATATTATTGAAGATCTAAACAAAATTCCTGAAGTGGTTGAGGTCAATGGCATAATGGGAAAATATGACATAATTGTAAAAATTACTGGTAATCTCCCAGGCGACATAGATTTAGCAGTAAGCAAAATAAGATCAATTAAAGGAGTGACTAGTAGCTATACTATGACTGCGGTTTACGGTCAGGGTGGTTCAATTGACAAGAAATAAGATGCAGATTCAAGGTGAAGTTATTGAATATGGATTCATCTATCTCAATACCGGATGAACACAGAAGACTAGTAAGAAAACTGATGGAATATTTTGAATCTATGGGATTAATTGTAACTTGTGCCTGTTCGGGATATGTGGATTGTGAAAAAGTGAAAATCTTTGAGCCAGATGTGAGAGCGCAAGATATCAACCATGAATTAGATTACATAGGGGAGGCAAAAACATGTGGAAATATCAACAACCAGTACACCAAACAACAGTTTCAAGAATTTGCAAACAGAGTAATGACTAGAGGAAAATCTACTGGAAAAGATGTTCCGTTTTACATCATAATCTCCAAAGGATGTGAATCTGAACTTCATCAGGTATTGATAGAATTAGGACTTGAAAATAGGAAAAATGTTCACATGATTTATGGATGAAAGATAATTTCTCTTACCATATTAGCAAAAAAGTAGAAAAGATCTTTTACCTAAAAGTCATAGACTAGATTAAAAAAAGATTCACATAATTTGCTCATTAACAAAATAAATGATCTAGTTTTTCACAGTAATTTTTTTCTTCTTTTTGTCGAATCTTAATCACCGTTATGGCAATACCAATTATAGCCAAAAGTATTACAATTGTTGTGATTAATCCATAACTAATTCTGATATCTTTAGAAATATCTATACCAGGTTCGAGAACAGTTATACTTCTCTCAATCCACGGGTGAATAGTACAGGTATAACTGAAGAATTCTTTTTCTTTGAATGTATATGACCATGATTTTCCAGGAGAAATTATTCCACTATCAAAATTACCATCAGGTTGAGCCTTATCTGTATCTGGATTACCTAGAAAACCAATACCTTTTCCACTGGTAATAGTATGTCCAACCATATCCTCATTTACCCAGGTTATGGTATCTCCCAAATCCACATAAAGATTAGTTGGCACATATCATTCAATTACTGACTTTAGCCCCCTAACATGATCCCCTGAAGGCATCGGTATTGTTAGTTGCTTAGATAATGATTCTGAAATCGGAACAAGAATCACAACAAGCACAATAATCATACACAAAGCTCATTTATTCATAAACAATTTTACTGAAAATTCCTATTATATATGAAAGAGGATCATCATTGCGGGTAATTGATTTTATTTGATAATCTTTATTCCTGTATTTTAAAATGACCAACATGTTTTTATCAAGATTTACTAACGTAGTATTTTATGATTCAAAAGCACGATGAAAATGAGATTTTAGAACAAAAATGCAAGGTATTGTTAAATGAAAACAAAATTCGTTTTGTTGGAATTTTGAGCAATATGGGCAGACAAATTGCAGGAGGTTACAAAGTAGGGATTGTACCATTAGTTGATTACGAGGATCATAAAATGTGCCTAGAACATGCCTTGGGAATTTTGCTCACAAAAGACCTTGATGAATCATTAGGTTCAATTGATTATTTGATAACAAAGAGAAAAAAAGTAATCATGATCACCATTCCCATGCAAAAGTATGCTATTTTGATATCTACTGAACTTGATGCTAACATAGAAAAAATCATAACAAACGCGACAAAACTTTTGTCCAATTAGACAGTAATTTTTCAAAATTAACTCTTTATTTTTGGAATTTATTTCAGCTGAGATCATTATAGAGACACAGATCACAGTAAATTCATATCGACTTGATTTCTAAAATATGAAATGCTAAAGCATCACTTTTGAATCTAGTAACAATTGAGTTGAAATGTAATGAAATTTTACGAGAAAAGAGAGGGATTTAATCTACATTCTTTCCACAATGAGGACATTTTCGTTTCATTTGATACGTCTCGCTAATTTCTGTAATATTTTCATTCATTAAAGATAGACATACATCCCAAGGACTAACTACAATGTCTTTGTAGTAAACATAAGGATGGTCCATCCCGTACATAAGTGAACAAAGTTTGTCAAGAGTTAGATCTTCTTTGATTACCATGGCCTCTTTTAGCTTTATCTGGTTTACTGGAATGTCAAATAGATTTTCAATGTGAGGTTGGAATTTCAGGGTATTGGAAATTGTTTCGAGAATTAATCTATCGCTGATGAATTGATTTGAATACTCTAACAACAATTTTCTGGTTTTATTTTCAAACATTGAATTTACTATTTTACCAAGTGGGTCATCGGGATGGAAAGTAATGATCTTCTTTTTTGGCATAGATGAGACAGTCATGTCAGTTTTGTATCTGATACCAACTTCAAGCATCTTTCTTGCAGAAATGGGTGAATAACCACGGAATTTGTTAGGTATTATGGCAAAAGCTCTTCGGGATGATTTCCATCGTTCTATCAAATTCTTAAATTTTGTATCATTATCGACGATTAGAAGATCTTTGAACATGATCTGTTCTATGTTTGTTTTATATTGAAAATCACGGCTTGGGTCTTTTCGTATACTATCTAACAAATCATATCCTCCTACAATTCCAATAGGTTTGAGGCTGTCATCTCTGACTACAATAGAGTCGATGGTAGATTCCAAATACTGAACACACATCTCTGTGGCAACCCACACTTCTCGTTTTTTATTGAGATAAACACATGGTGTATCAGTTAATCTTTCAGCAAACATCTGTTCTAAAGTTAAATCGGAGAGTTTTGTCATGATCTTAACCCCCTACAGTCATACCACATATCAAAATTAGGTATAGAATTATTAAAAAGATCTCACTGATTATCAAATATGAGATTTGTCAGAGGAACATACAATTTCAAATTCTAAAAACTACAAACCCACATTGACACTTGCAGTATTGAACATCTTTAATTCTAAAAATTATATTAGTACATTAAGATATATCTAGAAAAAAGATGTCAAATCATTGAACAAAGTTACTTTCAATTTTGATAATTATTGATAGTTGCTTTATGCGATAAAGCACAAGTCGATTTATGATTCAAGATTTGCCAATAGCGGAAAGAACACTTGGGGAGTTACTATCAGACACACTTACTTATTCACTTTGTATTCATATCGACAAGGGAACAGAAGTATGGGTCGTTGCAGGAATGCTAGTTCAATACTTGGAGTCTGCCACAGATTCTGTAATGGTAAGAGAGGGTGAAAAACCAATAGGCACGATTGGGGGCAAAGAGATTATGGAGAATCTTCTGGAAAATCCCTCTTCAGGTTTGTTTTATGGAACAAAGGTCGAAGACATTATGGAGCCAAATCCAGTGATCGTTACAAAAGACATAAGGTACAAGGATTTAATGGAATATTGGAAAGAGAGAGGTAGGGCATATGCAATAATAGCCAATGAGTGGGGATTTTATTCTGCGATTTCAGCTAAAAAAATTCTGGAAATTGGAATGAGGTGTAAAACTAATCTTTCAATCCGTGATTTACCAAAGAAAATACCAATCACTTTCAAAAAAGATGATACTTTGGGTGCAATAATAAATTCAATGTTTAAAAACAAAACTCGAAAAATTTTACTTGAAAATTCCAACAAATACCTCAATGATAGAATAATCCTGGAGGCAATTACTGAAAAAATGAAATATCTTAAAGAGACAGATGATTTCCTAAATCTGCCTGCCAGCATCATAGGATTGGAAGAGGCAAGAGTTATTTTTGATGATCTACAAATTAACGAAGTTTCTGCCATGATGTGTGATATGGAACATCCGTATGTAATTTACAAGGACTGGATTGTTACTCCATGGGATATTTGCAATATTTTACTTTCTAAAGAAATTACAAAATACACGCCAAATCCTTACTAACTAATTTAATAGTTATTGGCTCCAGAGGAAGTGACAGGGGAAAATCTACTGGAAAAGATGTTCCGTTTTACATCATAATCTCCAAAGAATGTGAATCTGAACTTCATAAGGTATTGATAGAATTAGGACTTGAAAATAGGAAAAACATTCACATAATTTGATTTATGTATGAAAGATATTTCCTCTAAGTTTCAAATGCTCTTAGAAGATCACATGCACAAACTATTGTAATTATTTTTCCTTGACTTGTCAGCGGTAGTCTCTTAATTTTCTTTTCTGCCATAATACTTACAGCATCATGGAAGTTTATTCCAATCTCGGCAGTTATTAGCGGATGAGATGTGTATAGACCTACAGTTTCAGACATGTCTGCCTCAATTGCCAAAATATTGTTTATAAGATCTCTTTCTGTAAATATTCCATATGGTTTTCCCTCTCTAGTAACAATAACACTTCCAACTCTTTTTTCATTCATTAGTTTTATCTGTCCAAAGAGTGAATCATCGCTCAGATAGTAATCCTATGACTTCATCGTCATTGATTACAATCAAATTCCCAATTACATTTTTGTACATTTTGGTAACTGCATTAAAAAATGAAACGTTTTGAGATATGGTGATAGGATTTTTTGTCATGTATGCTGAAACATTAAGTTCTACAGGTTCGTGAGACATTTTTCTTCAAATTGTTTTTTCAGGAGGGATTTAAATTCTAACCAATTTCATGTTCCTGTTGCGTCGTATTTCATATTTCATCTTTTATTCAAATTCTTCTTTAATAACTTCATCGCCTTGGGTAGTACGTTCAATTTTTTCAGGTAATCACTTGCTTTTCTTAGATCATCCACAATATCATGTGGCATTTCAGGGTAGTGTTTTTTCAATCAA
>JACRND010000025.1 GCA_016234975.1 Nitrosarchaeum sp.
CCAAGTGGTGAAGGTGAAATTGGATTATATGATCTTATAAAATCTGGTGTGAGACACAGACCAGACTATATTGTAGTAGGAGAGATCAGAGGTTCAGAAGCATATGTTATGTTTCAAGCTATGGCAACAGGACACGGTGGTCTCTGTACAATGCACGCAGATAGTTTAGAATCTGCAGGTAAAAGATTACAACAAAAACCAATGGACATCCCGCCATCCTATCTATCCCTGATGAATTGTGCCATAGTGATTAGAAGAGTGAAAGGACAAGATGGAAAAAGCACTAGAAAGGCAATCTCTGTTCAGGAGATCAACGCACTAGATTCATACCATTCAGCATTCAAATGGGATCCAAAATCAGATTACTTTAACGCACAGTTAGACGATAGCATAATGTTACACAGAATTGCAGAACAGACAGGAAGAGACATGGAGCAAATATTTGAGGAATATGAAAAAAGAAAGATTGTTTTAAAATGGCTACTACAACGGGGAATTAGAAGTTATGCCAAAGTAGCAGAAAATATTGGAAAATATTATAGAGATCCAGAAACACTGATGAAAAAAATCGAATATGGTGGATAAATGTCTTTTTTAAAAAATAGTGGACAAAAAGACAAACAGAAAAAATTAGATAAGAAAATAGATTCAGAATTACCTTTTTTTATAACCATAGTAACGTTGCTTGCAACAAGTGGGTTTGGACCATATTCAATTTTTAACAAAATCAAAGACATGGAACTCTTACCAAATGTAAGAATAGAAGCTATGAAAATTTTAAAAAAAATAGACATGTTAGGCATGGATCCATTGACTGTTATGACAGAAGTAAAAAACAAAGGACCGTCAAATTTTGGAGAGTTTCTCAGTGGTTACGTATCAGCAATTCAAAGCGGCGGAGATGTGGTAAATTATCTTAAGACTAAAATGAACAGCGCTTTTGATCTTTATGAAAGTGCTCAAAAAGGGCTAGTTGAGAAAGTCAAAGCATTGGTAGACACATACATGACAATGCAAATTGTTATTTTAGCAGTATACATCATAATTACTGCAACTACTACCGGAGGCACAGGTACACCTCCGTTAAAGACCGACATTGATCCCCTTTACTTGGTAATTACTATGCCACCATTAGTTTCAGGATTATTTTTGTTTCTTGCAAAATCAGTAAACAAATCAAAGGTAGAAGAAATGGATTTGAAAAAAATCATAATGTTTGGAATTCCAAGTATTATTGTATCTGTCGCAATAGTAATTCTAAAAATAATGCCTGATTACAATTTGTATGTTTTGGGAGGGGCATTAATTATGTCTGCATTATGGCCTGCACTAAAATTCCAAAACAAATACAAATTTTCCCTTGATGCAGAAGCAGCATCAGCTATGATTCTCAGAGATGTTGCAGAAGCAAGAAAGGCAGGACTTGGGCCAGAAAAATGTGTGATTAAAGCAACAAAAAGAAAAGATTTTGGGTCATTTAACAAAGTTGCAAATGGAATTTCAAATAAGTTGGAGTGGGGCATGACATTGGGCGATATTTTCCAATTTATCAAAAAGGAAACTACAGACTTTCAAATTTTAATCAATTTTAGAGTTTTATTTGAAATAATTTCATCTGGAGGAGGTAATGTTAATACTTTGGATACGTTGGCTGGCATTTCAGAAAAAATTAGAAATATTGAGAAATCAAAAAGAGAGATGTTAAAACCGTATGTCTTGGTAGGGTTTATGCTAATAGGAATTACAGGGTTTACGACGCTACTGGTAATTGATTCGCTTACTAGTTTAGGGACAAATTTGGAAACAGATGTTGCCAAAAAAAGCACATTGCAACTTGAATCAAACTCTCGTTTTGAGTTATTAGGCATAGCAATTTTGGTGCAATCGTGGCTGTCCGGGTTATTTTTAGGTAAAATTACCACGGGGTCATATTCAGCAGGATTCAGATATTCAATAATCCTGATAATGATATCAATAGGTGCAATAATAATAATCCAATCAAAAATATTTAGTGTTTCTTCAGTATTTGGTTAGAAACAGTATGTATTGTAATGTTTCACACTGTTCGATATAACAAAAATATTCCACTTTTTCATAGATTGAAAGCCAGTTTTTTGTTGTTAGTAGTGATATGTAGCATGTTTATTATGCCTGCCAATGCTCAAACAACAGCAGAGTTTGGTTATCAGTTACATCCTGAGAAATTATTAGAAAATACAGTAGGAACATTACAGATTTTTGTCACTTCAAATGAAATGATGGTGCCAAGGTCAATAAATGATCTCAAAGTGATAAGCTCTGATAATTCAATCATACAGGTAATAGGTATTCAAGAAAACAATAATGAGTATACAAAGAATGTACAAATCAAGGCAATAAAACCTGGAATTACCAACATTGCATTGGCAGCACCAGGATTTGCATCAAAAGAAATCACACTGCAGGTTTTCAATAACAATAATTACCCTACCCAAATTCTGATGAAAATCACGCCAGATAATTTTCCAATAGATGGACCAAGGTTTGGTTATGCAACTGTTGAATTGGCAACAACTGGAGGATTACCAACAATTGCACCAGAGGATATCACAATACATGTAGAAACTCCAAATAAAGATATTATCAATATAAGAAATCAAGAACTATTAATTAAAAAAGGAGAATATTTTGCCACAACAGAATTTGATTTAGGAAATCCTGGCGATGCAATTATTTTTGCAAGTGCTGAAAATATGAAAAAAGTTAGTCAGTTTGTTCACATAAGCAAACCAATGGAGCCGTTAACAGTCCAATTATTTGTTATTCCAGAAAAATTTAGCAGCTACAGTGGGGGCACAGGATACGCGATAGTAGAATTACTTGACGGCAACAATGAACCTGTTAAAGCAGATAAAGATATTCATTTGAAATTAGGAGTACAAAATCCAGACGTTGGAATTAATACAAGTAGCGACTTTGAAGAAATTCAATTCAGCAACAAAGAACTAATAATCAAAAAAGGAATGTATTCAGCATACACAACATTTACTCCTAGACCAAATCTGGGAGAATTTACCACAGATACAGAGCAAACATTTAACATGTTTATTTCTACTGATGATTATCTTACAAACGGTCATTCATTTACTGTATCTCATGATGAAATAGGTGCTTTGGAAGGAGAGGGACCATCAGTTACAACAGCACTTCCATTTTTAACTACAGGTGAGAAAGAGTTGATAGCTGTAACTTATTTTGAGACTTCAGTTGAGGTTTCAAGAAAAACGGGGAGCAGTACATTAGGTACAACAGAAAGAGAGACTGCTTCAGTTACAGTTCCAGTTATGGCCAAACAAGATTATGAGATTAATTTTGCATCATCAGAATCAGATAGTGTCAATCCAATTAACCCAATTATGAAAAAAGGGGAAAATGTGGTATTAGTTTTTGGAAATACTGGAACTGTTGCTCCAGATGAAGCTGTGGAATTTTACATTACGGATAATGAAGGAGTAAAAACAATGACAGGTACACCAGTAGGGCCTACAAAAAGTACTATTAGTTTACAAGCAGAACCGTTAGTGCCAATGATTTTAGCAGGAAGTGAGTTTCCAGTCATAGCATATTTGTCTGATGGGGGTGGAGGAACTACAGATACTGGAACTACCGGTGGAGATCCAAGAAGTGGTGCAACACCATTCATTGAAGATTCTGTTTTAACTTTATCAGCAAATGATTTTGTAGACGCTGAACCAGAAGTAATTAAACGGAACCAACCATACATATTATTTAATTTACTAGCAAAAGAAGTGGGGGAGGGTCAACTGTCTTTCCAGGCAGGCCAATTCGAAGGAAATATGGCAGTAACTAGTCACACTACAGATCCTGCAGAGATACATTTGGCATTTGCAAAAAATCTTTTGGCAAATACTGAAAGTTTAGCTACGATTCAGCTATTGGATTCTGCAGGAAATCCAGTGTATGCAAAAAAAGATGTTTTGATAAAAATAGTTTCAAATGATGAATCCGTTTTAAAAATTCCAACGGAAGTAACAATAAAGAAAGGAGAGTATTTTAACACATTTAAACTAGAATCCAAAAACGAGGGAATAGTAGAACTAGCATTATTATCTGAAGATTTGCCTTTATCAAAATATGATATTAACATAGTAGATGTTAGTCCTGTCATATCACTGGATTTGCTCGGAGGGATGAATTGGAATGAGAGAATTGAAGCGAAATTATCCGTTGCAATTCCAGAAATAGAAACATCATTAGACGGATTTAATGTAGAGTGGACTACTGATGGGGGCAAAATATTAGACATGAAAAATGTTACAAATAGTGATGGAGTTGCAACACTAAATATTCTTGCAAACGATAAGGATACAGTAACGGTCACAGCAACAGTTTCAGGTAATGGTCTTAGTTCATCAACAGTTTCAAAAACTGCACAAATACTGAATGTGCCAATAGGTGAAACATCGGCAGAGACAAAACAAGGATTTATGATCGATAGTTCAAATATCATCTATATCGGAATACCAGCAGCAATTGGAGTTGCACTGTTTATTCTGAAACGCACTGAAAGATTAGATGCAATCACTGAAAAACTAGGCATTGCAGACAAACTAAACATTGGAGAAAAATTTGAAGAACTCAAAGAGAAGATCTCAGGCATAAGAAATCGTTAATCGTAAACTAATTTTAAAGATATGGCTCAACATTATATTATTTTATCAAAGAATATAGAGAAACGCAGAATATTCAAAAATCAGGTAATTCAATTTGATTGAATCATTGCTAAATTACAACATAGTTGGAATTGGATTAGCTCTTACCATGTTGATAATAGGATCTGTGACAGACATTTGGAAAAGAGAAATCCATGATTATTACTGGATCATATTTGGAAGTGCAGGATTTTTATTAGTTTTCATAAATTCAGATATTTTACCACATCTACTTAACATAGGAGTAGCACTCATAATAGCACCGTTTGTAATTTTTATTTGGAGGATCGGATTATTTGGAGGAGCTGATGCATTTGCATTAATTGCATTAGCAGTAATTGCACCAATGGCTACATTTTCTGAAAATCCAGTAACCCCATTCACATCACTATCTAATACTGCAATTTTATTTGTAATACCATTTTTTGTCAATGTTCTTAGGAATTTTATATCTATTGCAAAACATGAAGATATTTTTGATGGGTTTGAAGAAAGTAAACTTAAAAAAATTTGTGCCATGCTAATTGGCTATAAAGCAAAAAACCCAAAATTTTGTTTCTCCATTGAAAAAACTGAAAAAGGCAAGAAGAAGATAAACCTAACAGTTCATCATGCAGAAAATGAAGAATATTGTACAACACCTAACACATGGATTACTCCAGGAATACCATATTTACTGCTAATTACAGGCGGATTTATCATGCAATTATTGTTTGGTGATCTTTTATTGAGTTTTTTATAAGATAATTCTCAAAACTATTCACAATTATGCCTGAATTTGAATCTGTAACATACAATAACACACATTCTTTTATGTTTCAAATGTTGTAACAATTTCTAATGACAGTAGAGTCCATAGTAGAGAACATGTTTGAATTGGATAGTCCAATAAATGAATTAAACAGATTACTTGTCAAGTACGGTCTGACTCAAAATCAGGCCAAAGTGTACCTGTACCTTAGCAAGATGGGAATCAAAACAGCCTCAGAGATATCAAAATCACTCAAAATCCCAAGGACTGAGACGTATCACTTACTTAGTACTTTACAACAAAAAGGGATTATTTTTTCAGTCTTTGGCAAACCAACAAAATTCAATGCAGTTGGAATAGATGAGTCCGTTGTGATTTTATTAAATAATGAAAAAAACAGAATCAATGAATTAGAAACAGGGAAAGAAAGCATAATAAAATTATGGAAGATGATTCCAAAGTATTCAACAAGCAAGGAAAAATCAGATGAAAATAAATTTCAAACACTACAAGGAAGAAATTCAATTTTGGTAAAACTAGAGCAGATGATAAAAGAATCATCAGAAAACATACTGGTACTAGGAACTGAATTGGATTTTAAAAAGTTCTACCATACAGATTTTACAAATCTTCTTAAAAAAACAAAATCAGAACTAAGAATTCTTACAGATTACTCCAGTAAAGGCATGCATATTTTTGAAGATATTCCCTCTAAAAAAATTAAAAAGTTAGATGATAAAAACAGGGAAGATTTTTGTTTCATAATCAAAGATGACACAGAGGTAATTTTCTTTGTCAGTAATTCAGAATTAAAAGATATGATGGCACTTTGGACAGATTCTAAAACATTTGTAACTACATTAAGATCATTGTTTAGTTTAATATGGAAAAAAGCACATCATATCGATGAATCAAATGCAGAATCATTATTAGGTTCTGAAATCACATATGAACATAGATTACGAGAAATTGAACAAGAGAAAATCATTCTGAATTATTTACAAAAGAATTTCAAACTATCAGAAAAAAAGTTAGGTGTTAAAAAATGAGTAAAAATTCAACGATTGGAGATAGTAAAATAGATTCAAATCATTTGAATGTATTAATAATCGACGATAATGAACAGATTACAAAAATGCTCACAACATTTTTAGAGTTAAAAAATCACAAATGTACGGTTGCAAATGATGGCAAACAAGGACTGACATTAATTCATGAAAATAAATACGATGTGGTATTATTGGATTTAGCCATGCCTGAATTTGATGGATATGCAGTTATCAAGTCATTGGAAAGCAAAGACATGTTAAAAAATAACAAAATAATTGTGTTTACAGCATCCACCATCACTCAAGATGAATTGGATCAATTAGTCAGTCGTGGTGTCACTTCATACATCTTAAAACCAATAGATATTGATTTACTACTATCAAAAATTATTGAATCGGCAACCTCCTAAATGTTGGAGTGACCTAAAATGATACCAATTAAAAATATTTTATTTTTAGTCTCAGGTGTATCTAGTTTCATCATATTTTACATGGGATTGGTAAACTATCTTACTGCAGCAGAATCATCCATGGGAATGATCCTACTAATTTTTGCAACCGCCGTTGCGGCTGGAACATTATTGAGTACGGTGTACATCTCCAAAAGCATCACAAAGCCAATTGAAAAGCTTGCTCAAAATATGACCGAATTTTCTAAAACAAACAAGATTACAAACAAAAAACTAATCAACACAAACATAAAAGAAATCCATGAATTAAATGAGAATTTTGAAAGTATGGGTCAAAAAGTTGAAAAAACAATAGCGGTGCAAAAAGAATACGTCGAGAAATTAAAAGAGATCGACAGAAAAAAAGTAGAATTTTCATCAATGGTATCACATGAATTAAAAACTCCACTCGTACCGATCTTAGGATATGTGCAAATGTTACAAAAACAAGAATTGATGGGGAAATTAAATAAAAAACAACTAGATGCAGTAGATGAAATTTATTCATCTGCATTAAAATTACAAAGACTGGTAGGAGATATTTTAACAACACAGAAATTAGATTTAGGAAAACTAGAATTTAATCAAGAAAACATAGACATTATGGAATTATTAAATTCAATAATAAAAGATTTCAGTCCAATTACCACTCAGAAGAATATTCGTCTAATAAAAGACAACATCGAAAATGGAATAATTTTCAGTGATAAAGACAGAATCAATCAAGTTTTTTCTAATTTAATTAAAAATGCCATAGATTTTGTAGAATCAGAAAAAGGACAAATAACAATTGGTGCAAAAAATGACAAAGAAGTTGTGAAGTTTTTTGTAAAAGATAACGGAGCGGGAATCTCAGAAGACAATCAAAAAGAAATCTTTAAGAAATTTTATCAGATCGATACGTCCACAAGTAGAAAAAGAGACGGCAGTGGCCTAGGTCTGGCAATTTGTAAAGGAATTATAGAAGGACTGGGGGGAAAGATATGGGTAGAAAGTAAAGAAAATATTGGAACGACATTTTATTTTGAGATTCCAAAACATCCAATCAAAATAAATAGCAATCAATGAAAATTAATCTCAGTCAATCAGTAAATCCACAAAAAAGTTCATTGTAATTTCGAAATTTCATTTAATATGAGGGGGTTCTCAAGGGAGGATAAATCTCCGAGTGGACTTCCCAATAATTTTGCTTTTAACAAACGGCGCATGATTTTTCCAGTTCTAGTCTTTGGAAGATCAGATATTTGATATACCAGTTTTGGACGAGCAATCTTACCGATTTTCTCAGCAACATAATTAGATAGTTCAGTCTCCAATCCTGTTTCAGATTTATTTTTAGTTACAAAAAAAATAACAATTGCTTCACCAGTAATTTCATCAGGAATTGCAATAGATGCGGCATCTGAAATTTTATTGTGTGAAATTACAACATGTTCAATTTCTGCAGTACTCATTCGATGACCCGAGACATTAATGACATCATCAGTTCTTCCCTTCATATACCACAGCCCATCAATATCAACAAAAACATAATCTCCATGAAACCAAATATTTTCAAAGCGTGACCAATATGTTTGAAGATAACGTTTATCATCATTTAACAATCCTTTAGTCATTGCAGGCCAGGGAGATTTTATTACAAGATAGCCGTTTTTTTGAAGAACAGTTTTTCCATGATCATCAAAAACATCCAAATTCATTCCAGGGCAAGGGATTCCAACAGTTGACGGCTTTAGTTTCATTCCTGGAAAAACAGATAGCATTGCACCGCCTATTTCAGTTCCTCCAGACAAATTCATGATGGGGATTTTTTTATTACCAACTTTTTCAAATAACCACCACCACGAATCTTCATCTAATGGTTCACCTGTAGTGGGTATGTTTTTGATTTTTTCAAATGTATGTAGTTTTAACGGTTCAACATTATTTTTTTTAAATAATCTTACAGCAGTTGGAGATATTCCAAAAATTGTTGCATTGTTATCAAATAACATATTCCAAACTCTATCAAAATTTGGATAATCCAATGCACCATCATAAATCACCGCACATGCACCTCTAATCAAAAGACCATAAACATTCCAAACCAATCCTGTAATCCATCCGATATCTGCAGGCCATAAAATAATGTCATTTTCAGTCATGTCAATTAAAAATCCAGCCTGGTATCCTGCAAAAACAGAAAATCCTCCATGTGTATGAACCACTCCCTTTGGCTTTCCAGTGGTTCCAGAAGTATACAAGATAAATAAAGGATCTTCGGAATTTGTAATTTCAGTAGTACAGATAGAATTTTGTACAGACATTAGATGTTCATAAAAAATAAATTTTTCAGATTCTTCGTACACATCAGTTCCCTTGTATGGAATTACAATGATTTTTTCTATTTTGGTGTCTTTTGTCGCTGTATAGATAATTTGTTTTTGTGAAATTGATTTTCCTCTTCTTTGAAATCCATCACATACAAAAAGAATTTTTGCATTACAGTCTCGTAATCTTATTTGTAGAGATTCTGAACTATAACCTGAAAATATGACAGTTTGAACAGCACCAATTTTTGCAGATGCAAGAATTGCCAAAATAGATTCTTCAATCATTGGAAGATAGATTGCAACTACATCTCCTTTCTTAACTCCTAATTGTTTAAGGGCATTTGCAAGTTTGCTGACTTTATAATCTAATTGAGAATATGTTATTTTAGAGGTTGTTCCGTCTTCAGAGACAAAAACATATGCGGTCTTATCTGGTTTTTCTTTGGCAAATTTTTCAACGGATGATTTATAAATATTGGTTTTACCATCGACAAACCATCTTGACCATGGAATTCCTTTTGATGTGTCTAAAACTTTTGTATAAGGTTTATCCCAAATTAATCCAATATCTTTACCAATTTCTTGCCAAAACCATTCTAAATTTTGGTTTGCTCTATGAGATAGATCTTGTAAAGTTGAAATGCCGTATTTTTTCATAAATTTGTATATGTTTGAAGTTTGTACTTGTTCTTCAGTTGGAGTAAATACAAAATCAGACAAGTTATTTTCAAATTTTTCTATCCACCCGGCTTTTGTGTTCATAGTGTTTTCTTTATAATATTCACGTAAAATTACGCCTATTTGGGCATCTAGTCTGCATCTTGTTGTCTCGTTCATGCCTGTCTGCAGTAGGGTAGAATCAGAGTTTGCCAGTATTTTAATAAATTCAATGTCTTCTAAAGAAAGATCAGTCATAAGATTATCAAATGTTCTTTTTTAATAAATCCAAGGTCATTTTGGGATCTGCCTTTCCTTTTGTCTTTTGCATAACTTTTCCTACAAGATAGTTGATAGTCTGAGGATTTGATTTTGCTTGTTCTACTGCTTGAGGTTCTTCAGAAATTACCGATTCAATAATTTTTGATAATTCAGATTCATCTGAGACATTACCTAGATCAAGTTCACATATTATATCAGATAATTTCTTGCCAGTTTTTACAATTTCATACAATGCATTTTTTGCAGAATTTCTTGTAATCTTGCCTGATTGTATAGAATCAGCTATCTCTTTTAGGTGAGATGAATTTAATTTTGAAGATTCTCTTTTTTCCCTAGTATCTACCAGTCCCATCAAATCAGTTGTTATGATATTTGCAACTTCTTTGGCATTTTCTTTTGTATGTGCATCTTCAAATAAATCAGAATAAAATTTATCCGATGAAAGTACGTCTGCAACCTGTGCAGGAATATTATATTTTGAAACATAGCGTTGTTTTTTAGAACTAATACTTTCAGGCATTTTTGATTTTAATTTTTCTTTAACCTCATTTCCTATTCTGACCCAAGGAATGTCACCTTCTAGAAAATATCGATAATCCAAATCTTCTTCTTTTGATCTTGATGAAATGGTAATCTTTCTTTTATCATCCCAGTGACGGGTTTCTTGAATAATTGGAATATCTCGTGAATGTAGGCTTTGTTGACGTGTGATTTCAAAATGAATTGCTTTTTCTAAATCATGAAATGAGCCAATGTTTTTTATTTCAACTTTGTTTCCACCTTCAATTGATACGTTGGCATCTGCCCTCATTGCTCCCTCCAATTTAGGATCAGAGACATCAAGGTTTTCCAATAAATCCGATAAAATATTCAGAAACTCCCTTACTTCTTTTGGATTTTCAAAGTCAGGCTCAGTTACAATCTCAACTAAAGGTGTACCTGCACGATTATAATCGACTAATGTTATTTGGTTTTTTTCAGAACTGCCCTCATAAATTAGTCTACCAGGGTCTTCTTCTAGTTGAATTCTAGTTATTCGTATCTTCTTTTCTCCAACCATTAGAATTCCAGTACCTCCAACGCTGGTATCTCCATAGATGTTTAGCTGGGTAATTTGAAAATTCTTTGGCAAATCAGGATAGAAATAATTTTTTCTAAAAAATGCAATTTTTTCAGGAGTACTGCAATTTAGTGCCATTGCAATCATTGTTGCTTTTTCAACAGCTTTTTGATTTAACCTGGGAAGACTGCCAGGTAACCCCATACAAATAGGACAGATGTTAGTATTTGGTTCAAACTCTCTATAGTTTGCCTTGCATGAGCAAAATAACTTACTTTCTAACTTTGTAAGTTGACTATGAATCTCTAATCCGATTTTTGTCAAACTGGAACCTCTGGTAATTTTACAGTTTTTTCTAATGCATATGCTGCTTGTAGTAATAATTTATCATCCATAGAGTTTGCAATAAGTTGTATTCCAATTGGAAGACCATTTGATATCGAATATGGAATTGATATTGCAGGCTTTCCAGTAAGATTAGCAGTTACTGTATTGATATCAATAAGAAATAAAGCAACAGGATCGTTGATTTTCTCACCAATCTTAAATGGTAAAATTGGAACTGTGGGAGAGATTAACAGATCAAATTTCTTAAATGCTTCATTGATTTGTCTAG
>JACRND010000026.1 GCA_016234975.1 Nitrosarchaeum sp.
TCCATACATCTTATCAAATGCAATTACAGTAGCTGCTGCAGAAGCTGCACTACTTCCCATTCCAAATCCTGCAGGAACACCTTTTTTAATTTTAATTTCTATTCCATCTTTAATTTTGAATTTTTTCATCATGTTTTTGACAACTAAGCCAGCTGTATTATTGTCTGGATTTGTTGGAATGTCATCTTCAGTGATTATGCTTATTCCGCTTTTCTTTTTTGTTAAAGTAATTTCATCAAAAAAAGCGTCAACTGCCAATCCAAACACATCAAACCCTGGACCTAAATTTGCAGTAGAAGATGGTGCTTTTACAGTAATCTTTGATGTCAACTAATCTTCTACCTCTTCACCCAAATTAAGAATTCTGCTTAGTGCTCCCTCCAAATTTACCAATCCTTCCCCTGTAACATTAGAAACTGGAATTAATCCTTGAGCAAAACCACCGAGATTCAAACCTCGTAAAATATTTGTAGTTAAACTGTATGTCTCTCCATCTGCCTCTTTGGAAATGGCATTCTCTAATAATTTCAGATTGCTTGACCACTCTACAATATCTTTTAGTTTAGAACCTATCAAATCTGTTTTGGTAATGACATTAACTGTTGATAAATTCAAACGTAATCTTATTGATGTTGCAAGAAGAGCAATCGAGACAAAGTTTACTGGCGTAGTAATTAATGCACCATCAAAAAGAAATATGTTTGTTTTTTCCTCAGATGAAATATTTTCTACAACAAAGCGACCGCTAGAACGGTATGCAAACAATTCAATTTGACCTGGCGTATCAACAATTAGATAGTCTGGATTCACTTTACCAATCTGTTCCTGAATCTCATCGATCTTAGAAGCAATCAGGTCATTTGCCATGACTACGGCACCATTTGGGCCTAGATCATATTGTTGCATTATGTCTATAACATCAACATAATCTCTAACATCAATATCACATGTATATGGTAAATTTCTAACACCAGGATCCAAATTTAATACAGCTGCAAATGCACTATTTTTTGTGTAATACTCGTATAATTTTGATGTTAAAAGAGATTTTCCTGCACCTGCTGTTCCCGTTACGAAAATTGATTTCAATACAAACTAAATTTTCTTTCTTGGCTTATATTTCAAACTAGTTACTTTTGATATCAATTCTTCAAAATATACCACAATGGCAATCAATAATTAAATAAAATTCCGACTGATCTATAACTTGTAATGTTATATGCAATTTATGATTCCAAACTCTATTGATGAAAAAGAGACACATCTAAAAGAACTAGTTATCAAATTATTAAAAGAGAGAAACTTTTCAGATTATGACCTTTTGGATTCATTATTCGCCGAAGTCAAACAAGAAATTCAAAAAAGCCGCCAACTAACTAGCTAGTTTCTTAGAGTTTTTCAAAATCTGTGCCTAGACACAGGCACTCTATTGCTGTTGAAATTTAGTCAACTTTCATATTTGAATCCATAAAAAAATTATCGATGAATTGGAGAATTATTGCTATTCCAGCAACTCTTATTCCTATTTTCATTATAGCAATTCAATTTGATATAAAATTTGAAGATGTTCTGGCAATCGGATTTCTTCCATTTGTAGCAGCTGTAATTGCCATGATGATAAAATTAGGTCTTCAAGGAATAAAATTTGCATACATTGCACACAAATATCTTGGAAAATTTGATTCTTTTTGGAAGTTAAGCGGTGTTAGAATTGGAAGCGAATTTATCAAATTTACTACTCCAATGTTTGTAGGTGCAGAATTTGTTATAATTTATTATTTGCATAAAAAAGGAGTTGCACCTTCAAAATCTACTTGGATTGCAATAATGGATATAGTCACTGAAGTTTTTGCAGGAGGTCTGTTATCAATTATGGCTGGCATTTTTGCATTGATGAACGGAGCATATGTTGTTGGTGTCATAATTTTGGGAATTAGTATTACTGTAACTTCGCTATGGCTGATTCTATTCTTTTTGTCATCTAGGAGAACTTTTCAAGTTCCAAGGATCTTTGTTAGTTTAACTAAACGATTTGGTAAGGAGAAAGGAGAAAAATACATTGAACAAACTAATTCCTGGATGGAAGAAATTTGTACAATGAGTAGAAAAAATCTTAGAACAACAGAATCAAAAAAAGTCTTTACAATATCTTTTCTCTTTTCGCTTGCATCTTGGTCATTTTATGGAATATCTTTTATGATAATTGCAATGGGAACAGGATCTGTAATTAGCATTTTTGATTCAATCATGGCCGTAATGGGTGCAAATGCAATTGGAAATCTACCAATCACACTAGGAGGCTCTGGATTGGCAGAATTTGGTATTATTGCATACCTGAATAACTTGGATCCATTCAATCTTACTATCCCACAAGGAACAGTTGCATGGAATGCTGTAATTGGTTGGAGAATTGCCACTTACTATGTACCTATTGTGATAACTTGGCTTTTACTGGTAAAACTAGCCTTGAGCAAAATCCCAAAGAAGGAAAAATCATAGAAACCACTTTATCTGTTAACAAATTTTTTTACTTGTGGATTTTAACAATAAAGTTGTACTAATTACAGGAGCTTCATCTGGGATAGGTAAAGAAGCTGCTATTCAATTTGCCAAAAAAGGCTCTAATGTAATTCTAGTTGCACGAAGAAAACAAAAATTAGAACAAATATCTAATGATCTAAAAAAATTCAATATCTCTGCTCTGGTTTGTGAATGTGATATCTCTGATAAATTGCAAGTAGAGAAAATGTCGAAGATTGTTTTGGAAAAATATGGTTCTATTGATATTTTGGTAAATAATGCTGGGTTTGCAATTTACGGCTCTGTTTTTAATTTAACCACTGAAGAAATTGAATCACAGATGGCAACAAATTATTTTGGTATGATTTACTGCATAAAAAATTTTCTTCCATCAATGCTTGAAAAAAGATCTGGACATATTGTTAATGTAGCTTCTGTTGCAGCAAGTTTTGGTTTACCTGGAATTGCATCTTACTGTGCATCAAAATTTGCAATGTTGGGTTTTTCAGAAGGTCTAAAACATGAGCTTAAAGGAACCGGCGTTGGAATAACCGTTGTAAGTCCAATAATGGTTAGAACTGACTTTTTTGATCACCCTTCTTTTAAAAAAATACCAAAATATTCACCAATATCTCTAAGTGACAAAACAGTTGCAAAAGCAATCTTAAGAGCCGCAAATTCTCCGCGATTAGAAATTATTGTTCCTTCAGTAGTTCGTGTAATTGTATGGCTGAAAAATACATTTCCCTATTTAATTAATCCTATTTTAGGCATAGCTTTTAAAAAACAATTAAACTCTGAAACAAAAAACTAGTTTTATTCTTCTAATTCTTCATCTACAGACGCACTAGATCCCACATCAAGCAATTCCATTGTTTTTAATTCAAACTGGTATATTGCATTCATATCGATCTCTTTTTCTTTTTGAAGGTACTCTGTTACTTTTTTACTTAATGGTGCTTTATGTTGATCAAAAGTAAATTCATAGACTACTCCTTTTTCTAAATCTGAAGTTTTAATTTTTTTGGGTAAATCAAGTGTAACTATATGTCTGCCATCTTCAACTGGATCATACAATTGAGTATCAATTTTATTGTCTGAATCATAAATTTCAAGAATATATCCAGTTCTTTTCAGTTCTTCTGGTTTCTCAAACTTTGCATTTTGAATCTCATCTGTTACCCAATCAGGAATGTCATCTTTTTTAGCTGACTTTTTTTCTTTCTTAACTGGTTTTTCTTCGTCTGTCTTTTTTACCATAAAATAACAACTCTAGTCTAATTCTTTGTCTTTCTTACTTTTTTGCCACCATTCCAGATAATCATCTTGTTTATCCTCACGGGTCTTCTCTTTTTGATTTAATCTGTATTTGATATCAGAAACTTGCTCTCGTGTAGCATACAGCCCGCATCTCTTACAAATGAAATGTTTTGTAGCAGAATCCATTTTCATAGGAATTTCTACTTCATCAAATAACTTGAATAAATCATCTCTGCCTCTATTCTCCTCTGCAGTTTCCGCCTCATACTTTGCTTGAATTTTCTTTCTTTCTCTTGCAGTACATTCTGGACAGTTAGGCACTAATAATTTGGCTTAATTTTTTCCATAAAAGCGTTCCCACGTTATTATTTGATCGACTTAAAATCTGACACGCGGATTTTATCGTCATCCCTTGCGGTCCGTTCGCCCATCGAACATCCCGCGTGCCAGATAACTAAAAATCACAAAATAAAGTATTATTTCTTTTCTTCTAGAGTCTCTGCTGCTATCTTTGCTGTGTTTTCTGCTCCATTAGGAACAAAATTTTTGGAAAAATCAGCCAAATTCTCTTCGAATTTACTATAATTGTCTTTAATTTTTGAAATAGACTCAATGACTTGCTTTGTTTTAACTGCTAGTACTCCAAGGTTTTTCTCCTCAGCCCATTTGATATTATTTGTGTGCTCATCATAAATTGGAATGCCGATTATTGGCTTTGCCTTTCCTCCCAGAATTTCACCCATTACAGTATGAGAACCATTTACTACGGCATATTTACTCAAATTCAAAACAGTTTCTTTTTCTTGCTCCGATAGAAAACCAATATCTATTTGAATCCAATCAATTTTTTTTTCTAAAGCACTAGATACAGTATATTTTTTTCCATCTTTTCCCAAAACAGAATCAATTGTTGAATCATTTTTTGCATGAGAAATAATTCTTTTCTCATTTTTCATCTCGTCTTGATGAAACACTCGTTCATACCTTTGACCTGTTCCATCATTAGTTGATTTGTTTCCAGTCCTCATCCAATATCCAAACTCTGAGTTTTCTATGAGTTTTTCAAGATCAGAGGTTTGTTTTTTCTCAATGTTTACACTAGTAAAATGACCAACATAAGTTACTTTTTCTTTGACATCTTCTGTAAAATTTAGATTATGTTCACACATAGTATATGGTGGAGGAGAATCTGCTACAAGAATTCTAGAGGCTTTTGCAATTTGTTTTGAAACAAAAACTAATGCTGGATAAAAATAAGATCTTGATTTATACAATTTTGGTCGAAACTGATTTGTTATAAACAGACTTGGAACTTGGCGATTTTTTGCTATAACATTTGAACCCATATCTCCGTCGTTAATTACTAGATCAAATTTTTCATCATCATACAATTTACCTTCTTGTCTCAAGTAACTTGTAACTTGTTTTACAAGAGAGGGGTTTTTTGAAACTGGTAACAGTAAATTTAGTAGTGATAATGAAATACTTGGTCCAAATTTTCCATCAATTGGAGTTGGCATCAATATCTCATGAATATGATCTTTATGATTAGGAAATTTCTCTAGTAGCTTTTGATAAACATGATCTTTACTTGAAAAATGAACTTCGAATTTCTCTTTTATATGATAACCTAATACTGTATTTAGCCTCATCATTCTGGAATAATGACCACTTCCCCAAGGATAGATAAATTCACCAATTTTTAACATAAATTATAATCCTTAAATGCCGTTTAAATTCTCAGTGATTCTATTCTAGAGAATCAAGGATATCGTGCACATTATTTGGTCCTATTTTTACAGTGACACTTTTCTTTGATTTTATCGCAAAATCTACATCTTTGTTTGAGAAATTTGGTATTTCATTTGAATTAATTGTAAATAATTTTTCTAACTTTGGAATTTGTTTTTCCAGTCCAATCTCTTTGGCTTCTTCAAAAAGTTTGGAATCTATACCACTTAATGGCATTATTGGTAATCTATCCTTTTGAAATATCCGTTTCATTGAATAATCAATAAAATTTGTAGAAAACATCAGCGGAGATAATGCAAGAGATACGTGACTTATTTTATTTGATTTTGCATCATGAAGCATAATTTCTAATATAGAATTTACAAATATTAGATAATTTTTGATTCCTACCTGATTAATCTTAACATTAAAGAATTCCAATACAATTTCTTGTTTTACTAGTCTTGGAATTATTCGATTTATCATTTTAACTAAATTCATTAATTCCGATTTTTGTCTATAGCAGATAATTATTTTTGAATCAAATCCCTGTTTTATTGTTTCAAAACAAGAAATTGCTGAAATCTCATCATAAACACTGCATATGGCATTTTTATTTTGAGATTGATACGGTATACCGCCCTGACCTTTATCTGAAAAAATACAGACATATGCATTATCTTTTGTTAGATATGTGTATAACAATTTATCAAAATTTTCTTCTGTTCCAGGACGCGCACCCATACTTGCTTTTTTTTCTATAATGTTAGATGTTGCTGCAATTTCAATGTCTTTAGTAAAAAATCCCTTTGATGTTCCCTCAACTTTAACTAGAAATCTCTCTCCTTTTAAGAGCAAGTTACCACCTACTGTGGTAATTTCTGATACAACTTTTTGAAAATCATTTTTTACCTGCCTAGCAATAGCTATTTTTTCAATACCAAAAAGTAAATTTATTGCAGACGATGAAAACACAGGATCATTTGCATCTACTAAGATAACATCTCCATCACGTTTTACTGATTTGAATTCCTGATTTTGAATCTTTAGAATTTTTTTAATATTTATGATTAATTGTGGAATTTTATTTTTAGAGAAAACTGTTGGAAAAACTACTACATAAGAAATATCTTCCATCTCTTCTTTTTTGAAATATGCCTGTTTATAATTTAGGATAAAAAATTTGGGTAATCAATATAAAACAAAACAATTCAAGTATATTTGTGAAATTCACCCAGAAACAAGTAGACGAACTCAACTCAAAAATAAAGACAACAAACGAAGCCCTTCAATGGGTCTCTGATAATCTTCATCCACGAGTTGCAAAAGCATCAAGTTTTGGTGCAGAAGATGCAGTAATTATGGATATTATGCTCAAAATTAATCCAAAATTTAGATTCTTTACATTAGATACAGGAAGACTACCACAAGAAACCTATGACATTATGGATATTGTGAGAAAAAAATACAACATAACAATCGAGGTTTTATTTCCAGATACTAAAGAAGTTGAAGATATGGTTAGAGAAAAAGGAATGAATCTTTTCTACGAGAGTGTGGAAAATAGAAAATTATGTTGTGAAATACGTAAAGTACATCCAATTAATAGAATATTATCTACACTGGATGGTTGGATTACTGGATTACGACGTGATCAGACTGAAGTAAGAAAGGATACCAATATTTTTCAGATAGATCATGAACATGGCGGAATTTTAAAAATTAATCCAATAATAGATTGGACTTGGGATCAAATTCAAGATTATATCAAGAAAAACAATTTGTCATACAATAGCCTTCTTGACAAGGGCTATCCAAGTATTGGATGTGAACCATGTACTAGAGCAATCAAACCTGGAGAAGACCTGAGGGCAGGACGTTGGTGGTGGGAACAAGGAGAGCACAAAGAGTGTGGCCTTCATATAGACCATAAATAGGAAATTTGGTATGTCTGATAATTCAATCAAGCCACATGGAGGAAAACTGGTAAATAGAATTACCAAAGCTGATCCATCTGAATTATACTCAATATCAATATCGGAAGACCTTGCAAATGACGTTGAAAACATTGCAGATGGAATTTTTAGCCCCCTTGAGGGATTCTTGGGGAAAAAA
>JACRND010000032.1:0-3392 GCA_016234975.1 Nitrosarchaeum sp.
ACTCCATACCACGCCTGTGCTGCCCATAAGGCATACTGCTGACATCATGATGGCCGATGTGATGATTGTAGCTAAACCTCTTCTTTGTCTTGCATGTTTCAAATTCATATGCTCCTCACAGATAAAATCTGTTCTTTATCACCAAAACATGTTTTATTTTCTAAACAGTTTGGACATACCATCCATGTAGGATTATATCCGCTGCCCTTTGCTCCCTTGTAGATTACCCTGTACTTTGGAGAATGCTGCTCTTTGCAGATATTCATTGTATTGTCTCCTTTGTTTGTTGTTTTATCTTCTTGACAACATGTTTTGTCATTTCTAGCAAATCAGACATGTTGGAATTCATCTCAAATTGTTCTTCCATGAGAGTATATTATAACAGAATTGCATTAAAAGTGAAATTTGTCCCAAATGGGACAGACACCTGATTAATTTGTATGCTGATTATAGACTATTATGTTTGAGGACTTCACAGAGTTGCAAAACATCCATGCAATAAATCAAAAAAAATTTCTAAGAAATATGTTTGTAAAACAGATCAGCAACACATCCTAGCAATATTGATTTTAACCATAAGATTATTTTTTCTTATCAATTTTTTGTTTAAGAAATTGATTAATCTCATCAGTAATCGCCAGTTCTTGTTTTAGTTCTTTTAGTTTGAATTCTGAATCAATTATTTGTTTATTTCTTAGATACTCTTTAGTCTCTTCATTACGTGACCACATAAAATCAAACAACAGAGATAATGATTCTGAAATGGATTTTGAGTTTGTAAAGATTGCAATAGGTTTATTATTTCTAATTTCTGTTGTAAAGAAAACTACTTCACATTTATCCGATATTGCAAAGCATTGATTGTTTTGCTCTTCTTTTGAAACAGTGCGTATATTTTTTTGGTTTATGCCTTTAAAAAATTCTTTTAATTCGTCTAACTTTGTTCCAAGTATTTTTTGTTCAAGTTTAGATTTGACTAAGGAATCAAACACTCCATCATGATAAAACCTTGCAAAGTTCTTGTTTGATCCTAATAGTAAAAACTCCTTTTTTGAAGTTTTTATCATTTCTCTAAGTCTGCTATTGATTTGTGTATAACCATTTAACGTTTGGAATACACTGTTACGATTTTTAACATTTTCAGATACAAAGTCAGGAACATCGTCCCACAGTTTGAGAAATGTTTCTTTGTTATCTTCAAGAGATTTCAATTTATCCTTCTCTTCATCAATCAATAATTGTAACACTTTTTTTGGATGTACTATAGAAAAAATTGTGGTTGGCTCATAAGATACTTGAAGTATGCCTTTTGTTTGCAAATTATTTAAAATTCGATATATTTCACTACGGGGTATGCCTAAATTGGTTTTAACTTCAGATGCTGTTTTTGCCCCATATTTTCCAATGAATACATAAATTTTTGATTCGTTTTTTGAAAGTCCAAATTTCTCTAGGATTTCTAAAATTTTATCTGTTTGATCAGAGTATTTTTCAAATGTTCCAGATTTATCAAAAAGAATGTTGTTCTTCATTAGGTCATCCTTTTTTGAAAAAACTATCTTTTATAGTTAGGGGCATGTTTCATATTCATTGGAAAATATATGCCAGTGACAAATTTTTGCTGGACTCTATTGTATTGCCTATCATTCTGATGACTTTGTGTTTAAAGTTAATTTAATTCTGATCATGTCATAAAAAGTAATGACAATCAGTTATAGTTGAAATACTGTTTTGCTCTTATCATATCATCCGTTTTAACCTTTTTTCAAGTTTGATACCATGAATTTATGTGCAAGAAAATCACTTTAATCATCATAATGAAAAAATATCCTATCCGATCAATGTATTTTCCGAATATTTTAGAAGATGTTTTTGTATTTCCCTTTTGTCAATACACCCGTTGAAATTATCTTTCATTATTTCAGCATCATATGAATGATAATCCTTTATTATATCTCCAAATGATTGTCTAAACACATCATCTTCAATGTCTGCAATTTCCTTGTTAGGAAAACACTTGTAATGAATCCAGTCTAAATCTCCTCTGATCCTTACTGCAAATATACATTGTGGGGCTTCATTCAAATATTGCTTATATTCTTCCAACCGTTTTAGGAAATTATTAGAGTGCTGAAATTGAACCAATATAACGCGCTTAATTATTTTACCACATGCATTATCCTCGATGACTGGTACAAATTTAGTTATTACTTTATTTTTTTCTAATGTTGTAATTCGTTTTCTTATGGCACGAGGTGTCAATGAAATTTTCTTTTTCTTTAATTTTGCTGAAATATATTGTGCAGAAAGCGTAGCGTCATTTGATAACAGTCGTAATATTTCCGAATCTACCTTATCTAACATACAGTAGTATAACAACGTCATTGTTTTTATTGTATATGTTACCTAATGTACCGATATTATCAAAATCAAGTTCCTTTTAGGAACTTGAAATATATAAACATAACAAAATATTGAATAAATTAGTTCTATTATGGTATTTATAAGGATGGGATGCGAATAATAAATTATGATTGGAAAATTAAACAGACCAGTCCAAGAGATAAAAAATATCTTGATAATAGATGATAATCAAAGTATAAGCAAGTTACTGTCACGTTTTTTAAATCTGAAAGGCATCGAACATACCATTTCAAGTAACGGTCAAAATGGACTAAGTCTTATTAGACAAGGTAAATTCGATGTAATATTGTTAGATATTAACATGCCAGATTTTAGCGGTTACGATGTTATTGATTCCTTAGAAAAAGAAGGAAGACTCAAAGATGAAAATATTTTCTTATTTACTGCATCCAATATTGAAAAATCAGAAGAAGAGAACTTGTTAAAACGCGGCATAGTAGGCTGTGCTAAAAAACCTATACGTGTTGATGAACTTTTGAAATTAATTGGGATATAAGTTGAATGAGAAGAAAAGTTCTGAATTTGAGAATCGAGAGGAAAAACAAGAAAAAATAATCTTAAAAGAAATTGTAAACAGCGTTGAGAAAAAAGTAAAAGAATTAGAAAAAAATAACACCGATCTGAAAGAAAAACTCTCCTCGCAGAATCATAGTTTAGCAGAATTAAAACAGGAAAATAGTTTTTTAACTGAAGAAGAAGACATTCTATATCAAAAAACAACAGATCTAGAAAAAAATAACAAAAAATTACAAAAAAACATAGCACAGAAAGAGAGATTGCTTAAAGAATCTGAACAGGGTGGGAAAATTTTAGAAAGCATTGCTGAATTAGAAAATAAAAGAGCAGCAAATTATAACCGCAAATATGTATTATCCGTAATGTTTGCAGTAATTGCTATTGGGATTATTGTGCCGTATTCATATTATATGAATACATTATCCGGACTTGAATACCGAGTAGAGAAAGAG
>JACRND010000032.1:3406-4218 GCA_016234975.1 Nitrosarchaeum sp.
AGAGAAAGAGTCCATTACATCAGGATATGTTGTCAATAATTTAAGAGGTGATACGATAGACACATGGTTGTCATGGAGATTAGTGGAAGGCAATGAACTAGATGTAAATATTATCAACAAAGAACAGTTTCCAGACAAGATTCCGATAATAGAGGAGGTTATTTTGTCAAAAGAATCTATTGACATAGATGATTCTTTACTTCATAAAGGGCCTGTTGGGTCAACATCAACTTATTATGTTGGCTGGCTGGGGGCATTGGAAACGAATTCTCAGGATACAAAATTTTACATTCCAAAAAAATTCCGAATTGTTGACTCTGCAACAGGTGCAGGAGACATTACAATTAATCTCACAAAAGATAAGAGTGGAGATGGATATTCAGGATTTACAAAGTCCATAGCCGATGAGAGTCAAAACCAGATACTGAAATCAAATATTACAATTTATGACGTTGAAAATCTCTCTAGTGCAGAATTTGAAACTATTCTAAGGCATGAATTGGGTCATGCCTTGGGATTAGCACATTCAACAGCGCCTGAAGACTTGATGTATCCAACAATTACAACGGATTACCCATATATTTCTGAATGCGATGTTGACGCGATAATTTCACTATATGATGGACAAAAAACAAGCGAAGTAACCTGTCAAAAATAATTAGGGGCATTGTGAATCGTTGAATCGTAAACTGATCGTAATTTCATTTATCGTGATTGCTTTAATCGTTGGTTTATTGGCAATCAGCATCAAACTCCCTCAAGAACAAGAACCAATCAAACTTTCCATAAGCTTATGGGCAGGATACTCACAT
>JACRND010000033.1 GCA_016234975.1 Nitrosarchaeum sp.
ATCGTGGTGCTATCTCATTCCATATTTTCATATTCCTTTGTTTATATTCTGTATGATCGACTTTCATTATGTCTTTATTATTCATGATATATTTTATGTAATCTCTTTGAAATCTGATTGAAGAGTTCTTCCTGTCTCGTGAAAATATTTATGTTCAATTTCCTTTAGTTTCTCTAATGTTTTTTTATTTTGTACTTTTTTTATCTTTAATTTAATTTCTTTATATTCAGCAACAAGTTTTTTGATTTCAGATTTTTTCATTTTAAGTTTTTAATCGTTGCTCTATTTCTTTTCTGATAAATTTGGCAATCTTTTCTTTTTTTATCCATCCTGAAGAAGTTACTTTATGTGAATCTATAATTAATACTTCATTACTTTTAGGATTCTTTCTATATCTAATTGAACCTACATCGTTTGCTACGATCATATCTGCATCTGACTCGATCATTTTTTTCTTAGCTAATGTAATCATTTCATTTTTTGAAAGATTTGTCTCTGCTTTGAAACCAACCAAAAAAACATTTTTTTGGTACCTTTTAACCTGGTCAATAATTTTTGGTGCTCTTTTGAGGCTAATTTTTATTTTATTTTCGGTGCTTTTTATTTTATTTTTACTAGGATTCTCTGGAGTGTAATCTGATACAGCAGCTGCCATTATTACTATATCAAATTTTTTACTCATCTCTTTTTTTACAACATTAAACATTTCTTCACTTGTAGAAATTTTAATTATTTTTGCACCTTTTGGTGGTTTTTCAATTCCGGGACCATAAACTAAAGTCACCTTAGCTCCCGAAGAAATTAATTCTGAGGCTAACAATACACCAGTTCTTCCTGAACTTTGATTTGTAATTACACGAATAGGATCAATATATTCAATTGTTGGTCCAGCCGTCATTAACACTTTTTTATTTTTTAAAACAGACGAAAACCCAAATTTTCTTAATACATATTCTAAAACATCTTCTGGTTCAGATGCTTTTGCTTTTCCTTCAATCATCTGTGGTGTTAGAAATTCAATTTTATTTTTTAAAAATTCTATATTCTTTCTTACAGCTACATTATCATACATTGATGCATGCATAGCAAGACACATCAAAATTGGAATCTTTGAGCCAAATCCTACCGTAAGAACTGTTGATATTGGCGTGTCGTCAATCCCATTAGCTAATTTTCCAAGTGTATTTGCAGTTGCTGGATAAACTATGATAAGATCTGATTGATTATAATCTGCTAATCTAATATGTTCTAATTCTCCTGTTAATTTTGTTATAACTTCGTTTCCAGTTGCCCACTTGAAATAATCTGGTTGTACTAGTTTTGTAACTGCATCACTTGTAACACATGTGACATCAGCACCATGTCTCATCAGCAATCTTGCTAACTCAATTGCTTTGTATGCTGCAACACTTCCCGTAACACAAAGTACAATTTTTCTTTCAGAGAGTTCAACACCGTAGGAACCTACAATATCTAAAGATGGGTGATTCTTTTTCTTGATAATTTTCTTAACTGCCAATTTGTTCTCGTAATTTTTTAAATTCGTCATCATCCATTGAAAACCAATTCTCTTGTGTAGGAAATGTGCCTGATTCTACGTCATTTCTATAGTTTTCAAGCGATTTAACAATATCCTCAGATAAATTCAAGTATCTTTTTGCAAATCTTGGTTTGATTTTTTCAAACATACCTAACAAATCTTGTACAACTAATACTTGACCATTACAACCAACTCCTGAACCAATTCCAATAGTAGGTACACTAACAGTTTCAGAAATTATTTGTGCAACCTCATGACTTATCATTTCTAATACAATACTAAATACCCCTGCCTCTTCAAGCTCTTTTGCATCTTCAATTAGTTTTATTGCAGCATCTTTTGTTCTTCCTTGTACTTTGTATCCTTCTGATAACATTGTTGTTTGTGGTTGTAAACCAATATGACCCATTACTGGAATTCCAATATCTACAATTGCACTGATTGTTTCTGACATGGAAACTCCTCCCTCAAGTTTCACTGCATCAGCTCCTGCTTTTATTAACCTCCCTGAATTTTTTATTGCATCTTCAATACTTGCTTGATATGACATAAATGGTAAATCTGCAACCAACAAAGCATTTTTTCTAGCTCTGCTAACTGCTTCTGTAAACATACACATTTGATCCATTGTTACAGGAATAGTATTTTCATAACCGAGCATTACCATTCCTGCACTATCTCCAACAAGTAGTATGTCTATTCCAGATTTATCACATAATGATGCAAGTGTGTAATCATAGCTCGTAATCGCTGATACCTTTTTTCCATCTTTTTTCATTTTAACAATATCATAAATTGATTTATGCAATAGGTAACCTCCTTGTTAGATTATCTCTAATTTCAATAATATTATTTGAGAGATTTTTTTTGTTATTAAAATCCTTAACAATTTTTTCAAGTGCTTTCTTGTTCTTTTTTGATAATCTTTTACATGTTACAGTTAACAAATCTATTGCTCGTGTAACATTATCTACTATTGTTATATTGGCAGTTTGTGAAGTTCTCGAAAGTGGATTTAGATCAAATGTTATGACTATCTTTCCAGCTCTTCTTAATGCCATAGTTCTATCACCATCTTCTAATGGAACAATCACCACATCCGCTGAAAAAATTCCATTCTTATCTACTATTCTTCTTGCTGAATCTAATCCTGATAATGCAGTTGATGAATTATGATTTGTGCCTAAAATCTCATTTGCTCCACTTTTTTTGAGAGTTTTTATGATGTTCTGTTTTCGTTTCTTATTAGCATAAAACAGATTTACTTCAATTTTTGCCTTTGACGTATTGGCAAGCCTAATTACTTCTTTTGGACATAATGCGGCAATATTGCCATTAACAGAGATCACGGGTAAATCTGCCAAAAGAATCCTCTACCATGTGCTAAAAGACCTTCTTTAGCTACTAATCCATGATCAAATCCAGTAACAAGCTTTTCTCGAATTAAAAGAGACTTTGCTCTAGGATGAGATTTTGGAATTAAAGACATCAACATTCAATTAATTACTGAGTACTCTTGCTCCCTGATTATCTAATTCCGATCTTATGATTATTCCTTCAGGATATTTTTCTAAAATTTGTAGAACATAACCCTCTTTTTCTTTTGGTATCATTGTAAATACAGTTTCACCAAATAATGCCACACCACATTTTATTCCATTTGAAGCCAATTCTTGAATTAAATTTTCCATTCTCAAAGTCATTACTTGGACATATTTTGCAAATTCCAAAGACATATCTTGAAAATGTTCATAGTTCCTTGATTCTAATAATCTGTTTACCATTTTTCCACCAAGACCATTAATTTGAGAAAGACGTTCTTTGATGAACTTATTTGTTGAAATTGGTGAAAAACAAATCATAATTATGGAAATATCTTTTGTGTTAATTTTTTCTACTTGACCTATTCCCGGTGCTCCTGGTTTAACTCTTATTTCAAAACCGCCATGGTATGATGCCAAAACATCACCTAATCCTGTCTTACAATTTATCTCTGCATTATGTGCAATCTGACCAATAATTGTCTGATCTAATCTTGTTTTAAGAGCATGATCTAGTGCATATGATAATGACAACGCAACAGCACTACTAGAACCTAAACCATATCCAACTGGTACGGTAATCTGATGTTGAATATCAAAAAATATATTTTCAAAACTCCCCAGACTCAAAAATTCATTTAATACATATTCCGAAATATCTGTCTTATCTGATTGATAACCTATAGTAGTGATTTTAAAATTTGACTTTTGATTAGTTCTAGGCAAAATATTGACATGTGTGGTAACTCCCTCTTTAATTGAAAATCCTGCTCCCATAGAACCTAATTTTTCAGGATTCTTTTGATTATCATTCTCTAAGTAAGCTTTGAAAAAACCTGTAATATGTGCAGGACAAAATGCAGTTGCTTCCATTAATCTCAGTTTAAATTTTACATAAAATATAAGAATATGGATTAAATTAATTAAATTAGTATAAATTGACTAAATTCATTCGACGCCTACAAAGAATTGGTAGTAGCATTCTAGTTTCATTACCTAAAGAATGGGTAGTCGCCAATAACCTAGATAAAAGTAGCCAAGTTGAGCTGGAAACTGGGCAAGATACCATCTCGATTTCTGCAAACAAGGAGATGCGTCCAACAAAAGAACTTGTAATTTCATATCCATTACCTAAAGACGAAAATATTGTAGCTGACATCACCGGAGCTTATCTTTTAGGATATGATATTATCCAAATCACTTCAAAATCAATCATACCTGGTGAGGATAGAGAAAAAATTCGAAACTCAATGAGACGATTAGTTGGTATGGAGATTATTGAAGAGGACGCTTCAAATATTAACATGCAATTTCTTTTAGACGCTACAACTCTAAATCCAGAAAAAATTCTAAAAAGAATGAGTTCTATAGCACTTGGAATGTATGATGATGTATCAAATGGATTAATTTTAGATGATAAATCTAATTTACAAACATTATCAAAAAGAGATGTTGAAGTTAATAGACAATATTTTCTTCTAGTACGTTTAATCAGGAGCACACTTGTTGATAAAAGATTAGCTAATGTATTTAATTTAGAAAATATTGACATTTTAGATTATAGGGTAGCTGCTAATCTTTTAGAAAATGCAGGTGATACAATAGTAGAACTTGCTGATTTTATTTATAATTCTTCTTTAACCAATGAACATTTAAAGAAAATTTTTGATGTAGTACAAAATTTTAATATTCTTGCAGAAAAATCTATCGATGCTTTTACCAAACCTGATAGACGTTTAGCTATAGAAGCTATATCATTACATAAAAAATATCAAGAAAATCTTTCTAAACTCAGAAGTACAATAGGAAATAAAAAACAAATTCCTATTGATCTTCTTGATCTTGTTTATATGTTTGAACGAATTGCAAAATCTTGGGCTGATGTTGCAGATCTTGTAAAGCCTATATACAATAAATAATTAATACAATTTCTTTTTGGCGGCATATGTCAATACTGCACAAATTGTTTTTGAATCTTGAATTTTTCCATTTTTTATCATTAAAATCACTTTTTCAAGATCTATCTTTACAACAGATAATATCTCGTCTTCATCAAGCTTCAAATCTGCAATTTTCTTTAATCCTGAAGCCACAAAGCAGTGAATAGCCTCAGTATTGTAGCCTATAGATGGATAGTAGGTAATTAATGGTGTCATTTTTTTAGCTCTATACCCCGTTTCTTCTTCTAATTCTCTAAATGCACATTTCTTAGGATCTTCTCTTTTTTCTAGCGTTCCTGCAGGAATCTCAATTACATATCCATGAGGAAATCTATGTTGTTTCACAAGGATTACTTTGTTATCTTCATCAATTGCTAACATTGCAGCTGCTCCTCTATGCTCTATCATCTCCCGTTTTACTTTTCTACCCTCAACTACTAAATCATAAATACTAAGACCCAAAATTTTACCTTCATAGATCTTTTTCTTTTTCATACTAGATTCTAAATTTTCTTATTATTTAATTTGTTTGATATGAGAGATGAAGCGTAGGTGATTTCTTAGCATCGTTAATAGCTTGCTCTAACCATTTTAATGGAAAAGATATCTTTTTCGGAATAAATAGATCTGCAGACATTACATTATCCATATTTCTAACTCTTTGAGTTAGTTCATCCATTTCAAATATATCGCGGCTATACATAAATAACACAATTTGATTTTTTGCAATAAACGGTATTTGCATAAATGACTCATGAAATTCATCATTCATATTTTCTAATGTTTCTCTAAGATCTCCATCAATCCAAGCAAGTATTGCATGTGGAATAAAATCTTCAATTTTTGTTGGATCATAAATTACTGTAAATTGAATACCGTCATTTTCTTGTAGTTTATCAATACATCTTGTAACAGTTTTTGTGGATAATCCTGTATCTTTTGATATATTTTCAATTTTTTGTCTCGGTTCTTTTATCAATAGTTTTAAAATTTCTAAATCTGTTTTAGTTAAATTAGAATTAAATCCTGGATTTTCTGCTTCAAAAATAGATAATACTCTAACATCTTTCATTAATTTATTTGCAAGTATAATTTTTTGCTGCAAATTTTCTTTTACTACAATACTACAAACTGTAATTCCACCAACAAATGGTACAACAAAAAATGGCTCTCCAACCAAGCTAATCTGTTCTAAAATCTATTTGATGTTTTGACCTGACACTACTATGTACAAAACACCAAATCCCCAAACTGGTGGCTCAACTTTAATGGTAAATAGCCTGCTTAGAATTTTGATATCTAACTTGTCCAATCTCTCACCTGAAATAGCCTCATAATGATTATAAGTAACTAATAAAATATAAAATTGTCTATAATATTAGTATTATACATAAAATACATTAAATATTAGACTATTTTTAACCTTCGTATGGAATACCGATTTCGTTTAGCAAAAAGAATGCTATTCAACAAAAAAGGAAGTCTCATTGGTGCAATTTTAGCTGTGACAATTGGAATCTTGGTAATTCATGTTAATTTTGTAATTTTTCAGGGATTATTTGATGCAATTGTTAGAGATATTTCAAATTATAGAAATGGCGATGTTCTAATTACAAACGAAGAAGACTATATTGATAAATCGGATCAAGCGTTAGTTAATTGGTTTGAAAGAATTCCATATGTAGAAGCGGCTACTCCACGGCTGTCATCGACGGCTTCGATTAATATGACAAAATTTGGTACATTACGTGAAGAAACAAGAATTCCCATTGTAGGAGTTGACCCATTACGAGATATTCGAGCTTCTACTGTTCATGAGACTGTATCTGATGGACAATATGTTTTTTCAAGAAATTCTATTGTATTAGGTTCTAATGTTGCAAGAGATCTTGGAGGTGCTCAAGTCGGTGATAGTCTAAAATTAAAGATTGTTGATAGATACGGACAAGATCAAATCAAAAGATTTGTAGTTACTGGAATAGCAAAATCACCTGGAGGTCAAGGCTTTGATTATAGTGTAGTTGTTCACATTGATACTCTACGTGATTTAATGAATAGACATGGTGATACAGGTTCAATTATGGTAAAATTAAACGATCCATCTAAAGCAAGTGATGTAAAGAATTTCTTTTTATCTTCTTTTCCTAACGATGATTTTGTTGCAGAAACAATAGAAGAATCTGCTGAAGAGCAACTAGCAGGATTTAGATCTGGTATTGCAATGATAAATATGATTGGATATTTTGGAATGATGTCATCAGCATTTGCTATTGTTACAATTCAGATGATGTTAGTTAACGGAAAAACTAGAGAAATAGGTGTAATGAGATCAATAGGTGCAACAAGAAAAGACATTTTGATTATTTTTATCTTTCAGGGAATGATAATTGGTGCGATTGGTGCTGGAGTTGGCACTGCAGCTGGATTAGGTTATACATTTTATGCAAAGGAAACAAAAATGTCATTCAATAATAGCCTTCCATTAGAAGTGAGCTATAATTGGGAAAAAATTATTCAAACTGCAATACTATCATTTATTTTAGCAATAATTGCTTCATTATATCCATCATACAGAGCAACTAAATTATTACCAGTGGAGGCGATGAGAACTGTCTAAAGTACTTGAAATTAGTAATTTGAGTAAAATTTACGGAACAGGAGAAAACAAGGTAAAAGCATTAGATAATGTATCATTTTCAATTGAAAAAGGAGAATTTGTATTAATTGTAGGCAGCTCTGGCTCAGGTAAATCCACTTTACTTAACATGATAGGATTATTAGATCGTCCAACAAACGGTACAGTTTTCATTGATGGGATAGACACAACAAATCTAACAGATAGTCAAATCTCGTCATTTAGAAACAAAAAATTAGGGTTCATCTTTCAATTCTCAAATCTTTTAACTGACCTGACTGTTCTTGAAAATGTATTATTACCAAGAGAAATTGCTAGAACCAATGATTCTGCAGAAAAAAACGCTAGAGAATTACTAAAAGCAGTTGGATTAGATGATCAAATTAATAAAAGAGCAAATAAAATTTCAGGTGGACAAGCACAAAGAGCAGCAATTGCTAGAGGATTGATAAACAATCCTTCTATTGTTTTAGCTGATGAACCAACTGGCAATTTGGATTCTGTTACATCTGAAAAAATAATTCAATTGATGAAATCAATGGCCAAAAAACTAAATCAAACATTTATTGTTGTTACCCATGACCGACAACATTTTGGAGATGTTGATAGAGTGATTACAATTAAAGACGGAAAAGCATTTGAAGGAAATCCACCGTCTGAGATGGAGGTTTTAGTATGATAAATTATAAAATTCTATTTTTATTAACAATATTGTTTCTTATTCCGTTAATTGTTGATAATTCATTTGCTCAAATTAAATCTGGTGGGTTTGGTCAATCTCCATTTGAAAGAGAGTTTGGAGATGTAAAATTGCTTGATGCCTATTTTGGAACTATTGATGAGAAAATTGAGATAGATCCTGGTGATGAAAACGTACCTTTTACGGTAGTATTTACAAATGTAGGAACGCAAGATATTACTGGAATCAAAGGACAACTATCACTTCCTGTTGGATTTTCTTCAGCAGATGGTCCTGGTTCACTAATCATTGCTGACAGTAATTCTAATTCTTTGGCAGGTGATAGCTTTCACCTAACATTTTATGTCAATATTGATAAAAATATTCGAATTCAACAATATCCTGGTACTGTTAAAGTAGAATATTCTAGATTAAGAGAATCTGGAGTAAGAACCGCTTTTTCTGATTTTAATTTTAAAGTTACTGGAGACAGCATAATCAATGTTAAAGCATTAGATCCATTTCTTACATCTTTGAAATCAAATAATGTAGTAATTGAGATTTCAAATGATGGAACTGCACCAATCTCTAGTGTTGATATTGTAGCTACAAACACTCAAACAGAACTTGCAGCAACTTCTTCTTCAACTACTAATGTGGAAAATGTAGTAATTTTAGAATCTAATTGGAATGTTGGAAATATTGCACCAAAATCTTCTAGATATCTTACTGCTACAGTATATGTACCAGAAAGTCTTAAAGAAGATACTTTACGAATTCCACTGTCTATTAAATATTATAATGCACATGGTGATCTACAAACTGTCTCTAAAATTGTTGATTTTTACATTAAAGGATTGATTGATCTTACCATATATGATATTGAAGTAATTGAATTATCTGGTAAACAAATGGTTGTTGGAGAAATAATTAACGAAGGAAATGAAAACGCCTTATTTGGTTTTGTAACTCTTGAACCATTAGGTGATTCAAACATCAAAAACCAAACTGAATTTATTGACGAAATAGAAACTGACTCTCCAGTTCCATTCAACATTCCATTAGAATTTAATGGTAAGCCACAGTATGGAGAACATGATATTAGACAGAAATAATAAAAAACTAAGACTGATTAAAAATGAAATTAACTATTATTGTGTTGATTACTATCTTAGTTATAGGAACTATTGTGATCTTTTTTGGATATCTTACTAATCAACACTATATTCAAATTATTGAAAAATCTAATCCATACGAAAAATTGCAAAACTACAAAGAAGAGCTAGAAAAAATTAATCAACATAATCAACAATTACTTTCTGAGTTAGAAGGTAAGATGGTCAATTCTGATGATGTACATTTAGAACAACTAAACCAAGAGATTAAAGTACTAAAGCGTGTAATTAATGATAACAAAGTAGAACTTGAACAAGTAATAAAAAAACTCTCTACACTGGAATCAAAACCATAACTTCATTTTACTAATTTCTAATTCCCTATTTTGGGACATTTAGATTATTCTTATATGATTATGTTGAGATAGTGTGAATAAGGTATGACAAAAGGTGTATTTCTTTTTCTAGCAGGATGTATAGTAGGATTCATAACAACACCACTTCTCTAATTTTTTTTGTATTTCTAGATTCATATATTTAGAAAAGAACCAAAATTATTGTAAATTCATCAAAAATTGATAATTGTTGGTTTAATTTTGCTTGTTGCTACATATCTGATCTCCAATTATCATGAAATGAATCATCTTGGAATTGGATTCAACTATTGCTTACATTACTGGAATTTCTATGTTGATTGTGTTCATTGCAAGTTTTGTATTGTTTAGTAAGAATAGAATAAAAGCGTTATAATCCAAAAAATAAATTCACACTTAACAAGCATAGAAAAGATGCTAATTTTCTATTTTTGTTATGGCTAAGATTATAAGCAAATAATAGATCTTGCGTTCATGTCGGGAGATGAAATTGAAGTACCGAAGGAATTACGGGAATTTATGCTTGAAAGAGCAGAGGAAACTACACTTGGACAAAAAAATGGTGCAAAAAGACAATTTCGGTATGGTAATTTACACATTAGAGAATATGATGATAAATTTATAGTTCATAATGATAAAATTGATCCTAGAAAAGATCCGGTTGGTCATTTAGTTTGTGATGCTCCAGAAATTCTTATTGGATTAGCATGTTCAATTTTTGGTGGTTCAGAAATTGCAAAAAAATTTCTGAATAATAACAAAACAAAAAAATCAACTGTAACAGCTACTTTTCTATCTTCCATTATTGCAGGATATGTTGGCTATATTGTAACTAAAAAAATTAAAAATTATTTAAAGTAAACATGTCCACTGTAAGAACAATTCAAATACTCATTAAACTACTTCCTTCAATTTTGGCATTACGAAAAGATAGAAGAAAATGGGTAAAAAAAGAGGGTAAAGATGTTGATTTAGAAAAATATCGTAGGAATGCACGTAAAGTTCTAAACACTTTCATTTCATTAGGACCCGTTTACATAAAATTAGGACAATGGCTTTCATCACGGGCTGATATTTTACCACAACCATACTTGGAAGAACTTGCTAAATTACAAGACAATGTTCCAGCAGCTCCATTCGATCAAGTAAAATTCATAATTGAAAATGACATAGGACCAATCAATGAAAAATTTGATGACATAGATCCAAATCCTCTCTCAGGTGCATCTTTAGGTCAGGTTTATCGTGGAAGAATTTCTGGTCAAGAAATTGTCGTTAAAGTAAAGAGACCAGGGATCGAAAAAATTGTCGAAGAAGATCTTAAAGTCTTGAAAAAAATTCTTCCAACAGCATTAAGATTTGTAGATCCAAACTTGCGTTTTTCTGCAAGAGCTATGCTTTCTCAATTTATCGAAACAATTCATGAGGAAATGGATTATACAATTGAATCATCAAATCTCAAAAAAATTAAACATGATATGAAAAAAAGTAACATAATAGTTCCTTCAGTTTATGATGATTATTCTTCAAAAAACGTACTTACTATGGAATACCTTCCTGGTATCAAAATAACCAATATAGAAGCACTTGATGAGAAGGGAATTGATAGGCAAAAACTAGTAATTGATGTTCACAAGGTCTTTTTTACCATGCTTCTGCGCCATTCATTATTTCATGCAGACCCTCATCCTGGAAACATTTCAGTAACTAATGATGGAAAACTCATTCTTTATGATTATGGAATGGTTGGGCGATTAGATAATGAGACTAGATTAAGACTAATCAGACTTTATCTTGCCTTAGTTGAAAAAGATCCTCCAAGAACTGTGAATTCGATGGCTGATCTTGGAATGTTAACTCCTGATTTTAACCGATCAGTAATTGAGAAAGGAATAGAATTAGCCGTTAGTGCAATGCATGGAAAAAAGCCAGATGAAATGGAAGTACAAAGTTTGATGGAACTTGCAAACAAAACAATGAGTAAATTTCCATTCGTTCTTCCAAAGAATCTAGCTTTGTACATGAGAATGGCATCAATCATAGAAGGAATTTACAAAACACATAAAGTTGATTTTAAATTTGTTAAAGTATTAAGAGAAATTTTAGAAGAAGAACATTTGATTAAAGATGCGTATATTGAAGAACTAAAATATTCTTTCCAAAGATTTGCAAAATCAATTGATGCTACTATTTCAATTGCACCAGAACTAAAAAAATTTATTGATGAAAACAGATCAATTCAACTCTTAAACGCTAAACCAAAATCTAATATTTTACTTTCTGGAAGTATTCTTTCATCTGCAATCTTTGTAGGTTCTACTGTTTTGTATACATCAAATGAATTCCTAGGAATTGCTGGAATGATATGCTCTATGATAGTAATGAGTATATTTACAATTTTCAGAAAGTATTGATTATTCTATTGAAATATCTTTCCCATGTTTCTTAACAGGAATTGCAATTGTTAATACTCCATGTTCATATTTTGCAGGACTTACTTCTCCTTCTCTAAGATCAATAGGTAATTTTATTTTCTTATCTATTATGTTGGGTCTTTGATTGCAGATCATGTTGTGATTTTTTTCATCAGAAATTTCTTTACATGCCTGAATAGAGAGTATATCTCCATCAAGTGATAATTTGATGTCTTTTTTTGCAAATCCTGGCAAATCAATTAATAATATCAATTTGTCATTATCAAGATACATATCCACAGGTGGTAAAACAAATTCATAAAATTCTCTTGATTTGTTTCCAATTTCTTTAATCATTTCTTTTGCCATAGACTTTACTAGTCCCATTTTGAGATACGTGCTTAATTTTTGGTTATAAATCTTGATAGGATTTAGCCAAGTTTGTTAAACACACATGAACGATTAAGAATTTTTCCTACTTTTCTTCAAATGCGTATGATATTGAGTGTAGAATATCATCAGTGGTAAACGGCTTTGAAACGTATGCCAAAGCTCCCATTTTGATACAATTTTCTATGAGTTCCATATCATAATGTGCAGTAATCATGATAACTTTGGCATCTGGATTACTTTTCATAATCTGAATTAGAGTTTCTACACCATCTTTTTTTGGCATTGCTATGTCAAGCAATAACACATCAGGTTTTGTGGAGTTGAATTTTTCTAGTGTGTCAACACCATCAACTGCTTCTGATATTACTTGATGTTTGCCTAACTCCAACATATCCCTTAAGGTATCCCTTACTAATTCTGAATCATCTGCAATCATTATTCGTGCCAATTTAATTTCTATCAGATACATATTACTTAAGATTTTTTAAAAACACACAACTTACGTGTTAACACTACAATCTAAGTGTAAACTATAATCAAACCAGTTCATTAACAATCATCTTCCTGAATTTCACTATTAAATCCATTTGAAAAATACGGTGAACATCTGTTAAATCTTATAAAATGCTATGTAAAAATACTAAGAATAACTATTTGAGATTTAACAACTTTCATAGTCACTGATTGAGTCTAAAAATTCTTATTAATTAATTGAAAGTTTGGCTTTTTGACTAATTTTTGTATTTTCTCAATCCTTCTTACGCGATGTTCTTGTATTTGTGCGTGAGTGTTAATAAGAGACTTGTCACTATCCTTGATAGATTTTTAATCAATTAATTTCTCTGGTTTTGTAACTTATGATAATTGTTATTGAAGGTGGAGACCAAGCAGGAAAGAAAACTCAAACTGCATTATTGGCAAAAGCACTAAAACAAAGAAAAATCAAAACTACTACTTTTAGCTTTCCTGATTATAAGACACCCATAGGAAAAGAAATCGCAAAATATCTTAATGGTAAGAGAAAATTTCCTCCTCAAGTCATTCATTGTCTTTTGGCTGCAAATAGATGGGAGAAATTAAATGAAATTTTAGTAGCACAATCAAAAAATTCTGTTTTGATAATGAATCGTTACTACCAATCTAATCTAATCTATGGTTTGGCAAATGGAATGAAACGCGAATGGTTAGAAAATTTAGATGCAGGACTTCCAAAGGCCGATCTTGTAATTTTACTAGATGTAACTCAAAGAGAATCGTTCCAAAGAAAAAAAACTAACAGAGATAAATTTGAAAAAAATGAAGAATTCCTGAGAAAAATATCAAAAATTTATAGAACTGTTGCAAAGAATGAACATTGGAAAATTATTGATGCATCAAAACCAAAACAAGAAATTCACAAAGATATTCTGGAAATCTTTACAAAGAAAATAGGCTTATGAAAAAAAATTATCTAGACATAATTGATCCAATACATGATTTCATTCGTGTTTATGATCATGAACTAAAAATAATCGATAGCCCTATATTTCAAAGACTAAGACGAATACGTCAGCTATCTGGCGCTCATTTAACATATCCTGCAGCACAACATACTAGATTTGAGCATTCTTTGGGCGTTATGCATATTTCAAGTCAAGCTGGTCAGGCTTTAAATGAAAAAGGAATTCTGAAATCAGATGATATAGAAGTTTTGAGACTTGCAGGACTTTTACATGATATAGGTCATGGACCTTTTTCACATCTTTTTGAAGAGGTTATACAACAAAAGAAATTTTCACATGAAGATTTTGGTAAAGAAATTATTTTGAAGTCTGAAATTGGTGACAGCTTGTCAAAAAATGGTTATGATAAAAAACTCATCACAAAAGTAGCTTTTGGTGATTCAAAATTGCATTACATGAATGAAATTATTTCAGGAGCATTAAGTGCCGATATGATGGATTATTTGTTAAGGGATGGTTATTTTACGGGTGCAGAACACGCACAAATTGATCACAAAAGAATAACGCAATCTCTAGATGTATATCAAAAAAAACTTGCTCTAGAAAGATCAGCACTATATTCTTTTGAATCTATGATGCATTCTCGTTATCAAATGTTTAAGGCTGTATATTTTCATAAAACAGTAAGAGCCGCAGAAGTTATGCTTTTAGAGGCATTAAGATTATCTGATGATGAATTTGGTTTTACTTCTTTTAACATTAATGAATACGTAAAACTTACAGATGAATATGTACTATCCAAACTCATTTCATCAAAATCATCTAAATTAAAACGTGCTAGACAATTTGCTGAAGATTATCAAAACAGAAAATTGTTAAAATGTGTATTTGAACGAATTTTAACTAGTAGAACTAATTTGGGAAAAACTAGAACTAACGAGTTAAGAACATCTATATCGAAAAAATCCAAAGTTGACGAAAATGAAATTTTTGTTGATAGTTCCGTTACTCCCTCAATTCCACTAGCTCCATCAAAAAATGAATCAAAATACATCATTTTGATTACAAATGAGAATGGAAAATCGACTGCCCAAGAGATGCCTATATCACAAATTCCTGTAGTTTCAGCAATATCTGGTTTTATGAATATTCTTAGAGTATACACACATCAAAAGAACAGAAAAAAAGTTGAAATTGCCGCAAAATCAATCCTTGGTGGTTTAAAATAATGAAAAAAAGAATTGTCATCAAACTTTCAGGACGAATTTTTGGTATGGATAACGCAAAAGTGTTAAAGGACTATGCCACATTTCTAGTCAAAATTAGCAAGATATGTCAACCAATAGTTATTGCAGGTGGTGGAAATATCGCTAGACATTACATTACACATGCAAGATCTTCAGGAGCTGATGAATCTACACTAGATGAACTTGGAATAGAAATTTCTAGATTAAATGCAAAACTCTTGATTTATGCACTAAAAAATAAAGCATATTCTCATCCTTCAACAACATTACAAGAAGTAAGACATGCAGTAGATGATGGTTTGATTGTAGTTACAGGCGGTTTACATCCTGGACAAAGTACCAATGGAACTGCAGCTCTTATTGCTGAAAAAATCAATGCAGAACAATTTCTTAATGCTACGGATGTTGATGGTGTTTATGATATGGATCCTAACAAATTCAAAAATGCAAAAAAATTCAAACGAATTGAACTAAAGAATTTAAGAAACATGCTTGTTCATGAAGATTCTCTTGCAGGAGGTTACGATTTGATGGATATAGTAGCTCTCAAGATTATTGAGCGCTCTAAAATAAAGACACGAATACTAAAAGCTGATATCAAAACACTTGAAAAAGCAATTAAAGGCGTAGATGTAGGAACTCAAATAGTTCTATCAAAATAATTACTCATAAATTTCATTTTGTACAGTTGAACGTCGTTCTGACCAAATCTGAATCTCATTTTCAATGTATTCTGGAATTCCGGATTCTCTTAATTTCTTATAAATTGACAACGCTTCTTTTTTTTCTAGTGATTTTGACTGTGCCTTTGTAAATCCATCCTTATCTACTAATATGGTAACATATCCATCAGGCGAACTAATTACTGCAACAAAATCCTCTTCTCCAACCGGATAAAATTCACCGCCAATTTTTTTTGTAGTTAGAGTTAACATTCCAAATCCTGCAACTTCAAAAATCTTCATTTGTGATTTACCGGATCTTTGTTTTCCCTGTTGTACAGCTTGAAAATACTGCATGATTAATTTTACTCTTTAATATTATAATAACTATCTCAACATTTAAGATATCTAAAAAATGAGTTAATTTAGTGAATTCCAAAATCTTTGTTTTTGTGGCAGTTATAGGATTAGCTGCAGCTTTAGGTGTGATTCTTTTATCTGGTTCATCCTTTGTTAGCCCTACATCAGAAAAAGATGTAACTCAAGAAATATCACAAAAAGCTCCACAAAAAATACAACCAATCTATGTTGAATTAGATAATATTTCAATAACCGAAGTCACCAAAAGAGATGCTAGAATAGAAATAACATTCAAAATCAATAATCCTAACCCTAGTTCTGTAATTGTACAAGTTATGGATTATCAACTATTTGAAACTGGATATTCTAACGAAAAACAAATTTCAGGTGGTCAAATTGGTAGTAGGCCAGAAGGAATGGTAGAGTTTGGTTCTGACTACTATACACTTCTTGGTGAAAATTCGATTCTTTTAACAGACAAAATAGTATTGAAAAATACCGGCAATACACCTGAATTATGGTCAGCCCTTGAAAATAATACTGCAAAATGGCGAGTTAGTGGAGATGTCTTCTTTAATCAAAGCTCAATGACTAGCGGACAAGAAAATGAAGTTCATTTTGACTTTGTAAAATAGACAGAAACGTAATAATTTGATTATGTATCATAAAAACTAAAAATTATGATAATTTGTTTTTAGAGAAAAAATATTGGCAAAATTATAAAAGCCATTGAAGTGGGTTTTTATCAAATGGCAGAAGCAGGAATAGCAGCATATGGCTCAGCAGTAGGAGTAGCAATTGCACTAGCAGTTGTGTGTTTTGCACTCCGTGGTAAAGGACATCCAGAACCACTAGATTAATCAAAGGAAATTATTCCTTTACAATATTTTTCATTTATCTTGCTAATCTTTGCTTAGGCCTAGCATTTCAGATAATGACACTTGTTTGGTATTTTTCTTTGCGATAAAGCATCTTTGATAATATTGACAATCTGTACAATCATTAGATGGCTCTAAAATTGGTGTTTTTTGTTCTTTAAGAAGATCACTTAGGACTCTAACTCTTCTAATAACTTCTTCAAACATTTTTTTATCACGTGTTAATGAAAAAATAATTTCTCTCTTATCTCCAGTAATGTAAACAATTATCCCATCTGTTTTATCATAAATCCACATGCATGCATTAAGATAAAGCAGATCATTTGCCAGAGGTGTTTCTAGAACAACATTAGCAGGTCTAAACAAAACAATGGAATCATCTGCAATCATATCTGCATGTCCTCTTAATTTGATATCATCAATTGCAAATTCTTTTGGGCTACTACCATATTGTAATTTTCGAAGCAGGCCGGAAAGAAGATCATTGAAACCTCTTATTTCAACTTCTTTAGAATCTACTCTATCATAATATGATCGTCTTAGACATTGAATCGCTTCTTTTAGATGAATAGTTTTGATGTTCTTTACATCAATTTCAGTTTCTAATTCTCTTCCAATAGAGTCTACTGCATTTTTTACTATGTTTCGAAAATCTCTATCGCCCATCATAACAAACCACTTACAAAATACATCCTTATAGGTTAACTCATAATATTAGTAAGAAATTTTGAAATTTTACTTGAAAATACTAATATGACAAAATGGACTCCAAACCCTATAATCGCACCTATTATGAGACTTCCTGTCATAAAATAAATTCCAAGGAATAATCCCAATGGTGGCAATGATAAAATCATAGCCAAAAATGTACTAATCCAAATTGTATTAGTCACAATCTCTGCAGAAATTTCAGTTTTTTTCTTTGGAAATCTAATCATTTTTAAAATTTTATTCTTCCAGAATCAACTTTGACATAGTAACTTCTGTTGGTATTTTTTGTTCAACGGCAAATGCAATAGCTGCCAAATTTCTGACTTCAAATGCAGTTAATTTAGTAATTCCTACAATTGTTGCAAAGCTAAACATTTTCGTAAAAGATCTTAATGCTGTTTTATAAATTGCTACTTCAAAGGCTCTTTCAAATTCAGCAATTGCATCTAATTCATTTTCAGTTTGAGGAATCAAACTTTTGTATTTTGTATTGGATAATTCATTAAACGCATCTCTTATTGTTGTAGCTGCTATCATTCTTCCAAGTAGATCTTTTGCAGTTGGAGTTTGAGAAACAATCAAGTCTTGAATTTGTTCTTCTTGTAATCCCCAGAATTTTCCTCTAATCACACTTAAAATATTGTAAAAATCTACATCCATTCCAACCAATTTTGTTGCATCTTTATCCACATAATTTTTCATTGCACCAGCTAAATGTTGAACTAAAATTTTATCAAAATACGTATCAAAAATTTGTATATTTTTTTTCTCATTATATAGTGCAGCAGCCTTTGTAATTTCTTCACCAAATTGTACTGAACTCAAACTTGCAACTGCTTCTTCAAGATCTTTTGAAACTAGTGCTTTAATGACAATATCTCTTTGCTTAATTAGTTCCTCAGCATGAAGATTTATGTGAATTTCAATTTCCTCTTGAGATTTTCCTAGCACTTTTCCTTTCAGAATTGATTTCAAATTAGAAACAATGAATTTCATATAATATGCATCTAAAACACCAGAATTGCCTGATGTTTTTGCAATGGAATAATGTGTATCTGCTAGATGACTTCTTAGAGCCGATTCTATACCTTGTGATGTATATGGTTTTTGTACTTCTACTACAGAATCGCCATAAATTGTATTTTTAATCCTAGTCATTAATTCATCAAGATCCCTTGATTCTGCAAGTGTTTGAAAATCAGATTTTTTTAATAATTTACCTCGTTTACTATACGATTTTACAGAGGCATAGACATTTTTTGATCCACCCATTTAGGTAAATCTCCATAGATAACCGATTTTAATGTTTGGCGATCTTTATTCCAAATACATGATTTTTAAGTAATTTCATTGAGAAATCTAATGGCTTCTTCTTTATCCTGCTTTGATAGTTTCAAAAAGGCCTCCAAAATCTCCTTTTGAATTATTAAAGACTCATCAGAAATATCCTTAAGTTTTGAGAGATCGAATGGGAGTAAATCTTTAATTTTATTATCACAAAATGCCTTGACATATTTTTGAAAAATTGAATATGTAAAATTTGGGCTGGTCTCTGATAGACTTATAATGATTCTTTCATGTTCTTTTTCCTTTGAATCTGACTGTGAAAAAAATTCTTTTAATAGTTTCTCTCTACTTTTGACCTCACTAATGGATAATGCAACTAGAACCCCTCTTTTTGTCAGATGATAATATGGAATTCCTTTTTCTTGAAGTGCCTTTGGACCACGTCTTAAAGGTAATCTTCCACCTTCTTTAGCAATTTCCAAAGGAATCAAAATTTCATCTAGATCTCGAAAAATTCCAGAATAGATGTTCTTCCAGGCAATACCGTGTACCTTTGCAATCCTCTGAGAAATCCCAGTTCTTGTTCTTTCAGCTGGATTAGCATTACTAGCTAATATTGCGATAATTGCTCGTTGTCTATTCGCCTCTCCCGTAAGTTCTCCTTTTATCTTAAATGTATCAAAAATTGATAATTGCGTGTTTGTTTTTATCTTCATTTAATCACCATACAACATAATTTTCATTTTCTATGATAATATCAGAATAAACTAAAATATAATAATTTACATTTTTACCCATTTTTGCATCTTCAACCCTTAAATAATTTTCAATTTCGATTAATTTAATGAATTCTAGGAATCGCAAGTATGCTCTATTACTTGTGATCACAGTAGCCATTACAGCAACAAGTGCAATGTCACAGGCATTTGCACAAAGTGTTAATGATGGTATGGATGGACATGTTAAAGGAACTAGTGGAATTTACACTGGTAACCCTAACGAATGTTGGTACGATGGTGGCGATGGCAAAATGTTGCCCTGTAAAATTGATACAGGTGCTTCAGCATGGATGCTATCAGCTACTTCAATGGTACTTCTCATGACACCTGGAGTCGGGTTCTTTTATGGTGGTTTAGCCAGATCAAAGAACATCGTCAACGTACTTGGTATGACCGTTATTGTTATGGGTCTAATCTCAGTACAATGGGTTCTATGGGGATACTCTCTAGCATTTGGTCCAATTGATAATGATGCAAACAAGTTCATGGGATCTCTCGAATATGTTGGATTCAATGAAGTTTCACCTTGGGCTCCACTAGGAGCACCAACTGCATGTTCTGATACACGATTTGCAGCAGCACCAGGTGAAGTATGTAGCGACAATTGGACAGGAGGAGTTTCACATCAGTTATTCGCAATGTTCCAAGCAACATTCGAAATTATTACACCAGCACTAATCATTGGTGGAATAATTGACAGAATACACTTCAGCGCATTAATAATATTCATACTCCTATGGGCTACCTTCCTTTACGATCCCTTTGCACACTGGGTTTGGGGCGGCGGTTACATCGGAGGAGGCGCATTAGACCTTAATCCTGATCTATCTCCATCGTTCGGATTAGACTTTGCTGGTGGTACTGTCGTACACATTACTTCTGGATTCTCTGCATTAGCAGGTGCCTTAGTCCTTGGCAGAAGACTTGGATATGGTAAGGTACCTATGGAACCACACAACATACCAATGGTAATACTTGGAGCAGGATTGCTCTGGTTTGGATGGTTTGGTTTTAACGCAGGAAGTGAAGTAGGTGTAGATGGTGTTACTGTAAGTGCATGGACTGTTACAAATACTGCAACAGGTATGGCTGCTCTCACTTGGGTCTTGATGTCATGGGCTCATACAGGAAAGCCAAGCATTGTAGGAGCTGCATCAGGTGCAGTAGCAGGATTGGTAGCAATCACTCCAGCCTCAGGTTTTGTTGGTCCAATGGCTTCGATTATAATCGGTATTGCATGTGGAACAATTTGTTATGGATGTGTAGCATTCAAGAACGCACGCAAATGGGATGACGCATTAGATGTATGGGGAGTACATGGAATGGGTGGTCTTACAGGTGCGATTTTGACTGGTACATTAGCTAGTCCACATATTTGGGATAGCGATGTTGGTATTGGTGCATGGACTGGTACTCCAGAAGGAATGGAACAACAAGCAATCAACATCATTGGTGCAGCTATATCAGTAGGCTATGCATTTGGTGTTACCATCGTAATCCTCAAAATAATGGATGCCGTTTGGCCTGGTGGAATCAGGGTCACTCCTAAAGAAGAGGAGATTGGTCTTGATTTGGCACAGCATGGAGAAAGAGCATACGTTAACGAATAAGGAAAAATCCTTTTCTTTTCTTTTTATTATTCAAACCAAATAGATTTACATTTGTTACTTTTTATTTGATTATGATAATTTCTACAACAAACCTCAATTCAATCCTAGATGATTCTAATACTGTAATAATTGATACACGTTCTTTCAAGGAATACTTAGAAGGTCATATTCCCAGAGCTGTAAATCTAGATCTGTTTGCATTTCATTGGATTGATACAACTAAGAAAGGAATTGAAAATTTTAATAGACAAACTGAAATACTTTTTTCATTTGTTGGAATTACTTCAGAAAAAAAAGTTGTATTTTATGATGATATCTCTGGTATGTTAGCTGCAAGAGGTGTTTGGATGTTAATGTATTTTTCACATCCAGATGTATCCATATTAGATGGAGGAATAAAAAAATGGAAACAAGAAAATCGCCCACTTGAAATAAGATCAAATGGTTTCAAACCTGCTAAATTTTCCGGAAAAATTAATCCAAAAATTATCTCTGGATTTGAATATCTTAATAATAATCGTAATCATCTCAAAATACTTGATGCGAGGTCACCAGGAGAATTTAATGGAAGTGTAATTCGAGCAGCTCAAGCAGGACATGTTCCAAATGCTACAAACATAGATTGGAATCTTAATCTCAATGAAGATGGGACTTTTAAAAATGATGAGGAATTATCAAAATTATATGATATACCAAAAAATTCTGAAATTGTAACTTATTGTCAAGGAGCATATCGTGCTGCCAATACATTTCTTGTATTAAAAAAACTTGGTTTTGAAAATGTACGTGTCTATCTAGGTTCATGGGGAGAATGGGGAAACAAATTAGATCTTCCTTTTGAAAAATAGATTTGTTAATGAATAATTTCACAAAATTTCTTTTTATTTTCTCTTCCAGACAAATTGATTGTAAATTAACTCTTGTCTAATCTGTCTGAATGGTTGAGAACCGCCTACATACCATTTTGTAAAGAATTCGTACAAGTGCAATCTGAGTGACTGGATGTATACAATTAATCCCTCAATCATCATAATTCCCAAATTTCCGCCAATTATCATAGCCATAGCTCCACCTGATTGTGGACCGCCTAAAGAGGCAAATGCATTATTTACCGTCATTAGCAATGCTGCATGCACAAGTAACATAATTCCAAGTCGAGCATAACTAATTGTATGAGCTAAGCTTTCTACAGTTTTTCCAAGTAACACTTCCATTAGAACACTGGCTGGATCTCCTCCACTTTCTGGATGTTTCTTTGCATGTAAAATTCCACCAACCATCATCAATACCATTGAAGCAATTACAATTATGACTGCAATTCTTGTAATAATCCAAACTTGTGCCCAATCACCCAGAAATACTGTTACCCAAGGAACAGCTTCAGTATGTATTTTTGAATACATGTTCATCACATCGTATTGTGAACCAATTGCACACATCATAACTACAACAATTCCTCCATAAAGTGTGATATTTGGAATTGCTTCTGTAAACATTACAAGTTTATGTCCTTCTTGAGATAACCTTCTAACACGTAGAACCATTGCCCAAACTAGATGAATAATTCCAATGAACAATGAAACTTTGAGAATATTGATGACCTGATCAAATGTAAGCTCTGCAACACTCAATATTCCAACAATCCAACTAACTGAATGTAATGCTCCACCATCTTCTAAAAGTCCTTCAAATGGACCCATCTGATCAATATGATATCCAAACATCTCTCCTGTACCCACACCTGCAATTGCAGCTGCTGCACCAGAAATTGCAATTAACATTCCCCATCTTGAAAGGTCTCCTTGTCCTTTGACTTTGAATAATAAACCTAGTCCCATTAATAATAACCCGTGACCCATATCTGCAAACATCAATCCATAGAAAATTGGCCACATTAAGGCAATCATGGGAGTAGGATCTGGTTCTCCCTTTTTTGGAATACCTTGACTTTTTGTAATTACTTCAAACGTCCTTACAAATTTTTTATTTTCAAATAATGTGGGTGATTCATCTATGAGTTTTGGATCTGTAACCTCTTCAATTACTGACATCCATTGCTTTGTAGCATTTTTGAATTTTTCTTCCATTTTTTTTGGAATATATCCTTGTATGACTGCAAAATGTTTTGTACCTCCAGGCTTTCTCAACATCTCAAGTACGTCTTTTGCAACTAGTGCTTTTTCATGAATAGCGAGAATATCTTGACGTATTTTCTTTTTGATTACTGAAATTTCTTTAGCTATTGAAACTTGTTTTGCAGTTAATTCTTTTATTTTAGACTCTGCTAATGCATAAGCTTCACTAGGAATCTGTGGAAATCCCTCAGGAATTTTAAATGAATTAGAGTTGAAACTTCTTAGAACTTTGAAAACTTTGTCAGAGTCCTCAATATCAGAAATTATTAAAAGGGCTGATTTGTCTTTACTTTCTAAATCATATTTGTACATTACAATGCCTTCAAGAGAACGACTAATTTCTTCATAATCTGCAGAATTGATAACAAAAAGATTTGTGAAAAAATATCTCATTAATCCAAATCCTTTAAGGTCTATCTTCATCTTCCTTATTACTTCTAAAGTATCTTTGAGAGATCTGTATTCCTCAATGGAAAGTCTAGTGTTTGCAGCTTCTTCTAATAACTGAGCAGGTTTGTCAATAATTAAAGTAGTTTTTTTAAGATCATTTATCATATCTTCGATTTCATTAATTTCATAATCTTTTTTCTTGATCACAGTACCTTTGAAGAGTATCTCCATAATCCCTACAGTTAATGGAATTCCCATGCCTTTGATCACATCGTCTATTGACTGGAATGTTTTTTGTGCCTCTAAGAGAAGATCATCAATTTCAGGTGTTACCAGATCATTTGTAGAATCAATCTTATGGAACCATTCAAACTCAGTTAATCTAGAAATTGCCTGAGGGGATTCACTTCTTGGCAAAATTATAGTTCCTAGTTTTAGATCGGCTGTTCCCAAGACACTCATGTGTAATTTTATTTAGTTTAATATCTTTCTGAAATTGCTCTTTTTCCCAAACATTAAAATCTATTATGGATAAACGGCACTCATTGGTATCTAATTCTGCATTAGAAAACACAATTGACAAAATTCTTAATCAAACTGAAAAGAATGTTTTGTCAAATATTCAGTCAGCTTTTTCAGAATCGCAAAGAACTCTTGATAATGCTATGCCTAGACTAGAGCAAGAATATGATAAAATTATTTCAGATGGTAAAAAAGAAGCAGATAAGATTGAAAAACAGATCGTTGGCAGCTCTGATTTAGAAGCAAGAAACAAACAACTTTTAGCATTAGAAGAAGCAATCGATAAAGTGTTTACAAAAGCAATAGATCAAATTTCAAATATGACTCATAGTGGTGATTATTCTAATTTAATCAAGACTTTATTAGATGAATCAACTAAAATTTTAGGTACAACTAAAGTTATAATTTATACAAATTCTAAAGACAAAAATGTAGTGCAAGCTTTATTATCTAAATATCCAGGTGCAGAACTGTCTCATGAAACAATTGATTGTCTTGGCGGTATTACAGTAAAATCAAAAGATGGCGCGATGAAATTTGATAATACTCTTGATGCAAGAATTCAACGTCTGAAGCCTTTAATAAGGAAAGAAATTGCCACCAAATTCGGAGTAGGTAATTAGATGGCAGCTCAAGGTAGAATTGTTTGGGTAAGCGGTCCAGCAGTTAAGGCTGATGGAATGTCTGATGCAAAAATGTATGAAACTGTAGTTGTTGGTAACTCAAAATTAGTTGGCGAAGTTATTCGTCTAACTGGCGATGTTGCATTTATTC
>JACRND010000023.1 GCA_016234975.1 Nitrosarchaeum sp.
ACATGAACCTGCAAAATGACATCTCCAAATACCATGAGAATCATCAATAATTTTTAGTCGGTTATCTTTTCCTTTGTCTCTACTATCAGCAACATATCGATATGCCTGAGCTAATGCTTGAGGTCCTACAAATGAAGAATCAGTTGCCATTGTAGGACATGCCGAATTGCACAATCCACATTTTATACAATTTGAGAATTGAATGTATTGTTCTAATTCTTCTGGAGATTGAAGGAATTCTTTTGTATCGGTTGTAATTTCAGTATCATCACGAATAATGTATGGTTTTATTTTATGATGGGTATCAAATAGTCGTTCAAACTTAACTGCCAGATCACGAATGATTGGAAAGTTGTTCATTGGTTCTACGGTTATAATATTTGAATTCAATTCACTAATTTTTGTAAAGCAAGCGAGTCTTGGTTTGCCATTGATAATCATTCCGCATGAACCACATGTAGCTTGTCTACAAGAATAACGAACCGCGACAGAATGATCAAAATATTTCTTTACTTCAAGGATTGCTTCTAATACAGTAGTCCATTTTTCATATTGAATTTGAAATTCCATGAATGTTTTGACACTATCATGTTCAGGATTATATCTTGCAATACGCAGAGTAATTGATTGTGATGAAGATGGTGTTGATGTATTTTCTGCTAGATTAGGTGTTTGTGCCATTTACATCATTCCCGTATTTACCATTATTATTGTTCGCGAACCATATGCAATTAATGCAATCATGGCTGCAATACAACCATATGATACTGCTTTTTCATATGTTCTACCTTGTTTTAATTCAAGTAAAATAACTCTCAATCCATTAAAGCCATGAATAGATAATAAAATCAAGATTATTTCAAGCATGCCGGCGTAAGGTAGGAATTTGTAGTTTGTAATTACACTATCATATTCAAGAGATTCTGCAAATCCTTGCGTAAGACGCATCAAGATGTGAACTGCAACAAGAGATATTGCTGCTAAGGCAGTTCCATAGTGTATTTTCATAATAATGCTTTCTCTCATTTCATTCACCAAACATTACCGCTAGTCCATACATCATTGCAATCGCAGCAAGTATTATTGCAGAATAGATACCCATTTTATGCCGAATATTTTGTGACGCTGGAGTATATGGATAATCAGGTCTTGCAGGTTTTCCTACACCAACTCCACCATGTCCAAGCATAACTCTAATTCCATTTACTGTGTGAAAAACACACATTGCAATTACTATTGCCAAAATAGCATGACCTGCATTAGTTTGTGTTAATTCAAGAAATTCATTCCATCCAACTTGACCTTTTAAAATTGAACTAGTTTCGTAAATATGACCTATAAAATATGCCAGTAATCCCAATCCACTTAACCGCATTAACAAATATGCAACTCTTTCAATACCATATCTTCGAGGATTAATCATTCCTCCAATGCCTTCTTTGTGTTCATCTTGGGTTGTCATCTAGTATTTCCTCTCCACTGGTTGATATTTGGTAATTGTTACAGGGTGTTTTTTCATTATAGGCTCTTTTGGATCATAATATGCTAAAGTGTGATGTAAAAAGTTTGCATCGTCACGTTTTGGATAATCAGTTCTTGCATGTGCACCTCTTGATTCTTTTCTATTAATAGCTCCAATCAAAACTATTTCTGCAACTCTAAACATGGAATCAAGTTCCATTACATTTGAAAAGTTAGTATTGTACTCTTTTGCTTTATCATCAACGTGTTTCCAAGTTTGTTCTTTTAATTGACGAATTTTCTTCAGTCCTTCAATCATATTTCTTTCATTTCTGAAAACATATGCTTTATCATTCATTGTATCAGTTAATTCTTGTCTGATCTCATATGGATTAGCGTCTCCATTGCCTCGAAAAATTCCATCATAAATTCTCTTTTCCTCTGCTGCAACTAAATGATGAGGCCAAGGAGTTGGAGAGATACCTTTTTCAATATAGTCAACTGCCAAGTTACCAGTAATTTTTCCCCAAACTATACACTCAGAAGTAGAATTTGCACCAAGTCGATTTGATCCATGAACACTGTTACATGCTGCCTCACCTGCAGCCCAAACACCCTGTAGTTCTGTGGCTCCATCAATATTAGTATGAATGCCGCCCATCATATAGTGACATACAGGTCTAACGTCAAGAACTTCAGTTGCTGGATCTAATCCAGAAAATTTGATAGATATTTCTCTAATGCCTCCTAACTTTTCTTTAATTTTTTCATCACCAATATGTCTCAAATCAAGTTTCATACAATCAACACCTGTTTCATGTTTAAACCCACGACCTTCATTCATTTCTGTCATCATAGATCTTGAAACAATATCACGTGGAGCTAATTCCATTTTTTCAGCAGCATATTTTTTCATAAATCTTTCACCTTTGTTATTTAAAAGATAGCCTCCTTCTCCTCTAGCACCTTCGGTGATCAATATTCCAGAAGGTAAAATTCCAGTTGGATGAAATTGTACAAATTCCATATCTTTTAGTGCCATACCTGCACGTAATGCCATATCCAAGCCATCAGGAGTTGAGGATAATGCATAAGTTGAAAAACTATATAGTCTTCCGGCTCCACCAGTTGCAATAATCAAAGCTTTTCCTTTGATGGAGTAAAAATTACCTGAAGAGAGTTCAACTGCAGTAATTCCCATAAATCGTCTTCCATCATGAATAATTGATGTTGCAAACCATTCATTGAGATATTCGATGTTATCATATTTTTGGCAAGTGTCATACAAAGTTTGCATTTCAAAGAAACCTACTTTGTCAGATGCATAAGTGGCTCTTGGAAAACTATAACCACCAAAGTTTCTTTGTCCTATTCTTCCATCTTTTCTTCTAGACCAAGGCATTCCCCAATGATCCAATTGATAAATTTCTTTTGGCATCTCCACACAGAGCCTTTCAGCAACATCTTGGTCAGCAAGAAAATCACTTCCTTTCACAGTGTCATAAATATGAGATTCAATTGTATCACCTTCATCTTCAAAAAGAACAGCTGCTGTTCCACCTTCTGCAGACACAGAATGTGAACGCATAACTTGGAGTTTTGAAACTATTCCGATCTTTATTTTTGGATTCTTTCTAGCAGCCTCTATTGCAGCTCTTAGACCTGCCAATCCAGAACCACATATTATCAAATCAAATTCGATAGATTCGACCATTTGTCAGACTGACTACCTAGAAAGCGGGTTAAATATGTAGTAATGAGGCATGTAATCGGAAAAAATTATTATATATCGCTAGCGATATTAGTAGTTATGATTTCAGAGTGGTTTCAGAGAGTTGGAAGTTCAATACCAAGAGGATTTTCAAGATATTTCATCTTAGAACTACTAAAAAAGAAAGCACATACTGGAAAAGAGATCATAGATTATGCAGTTGAGCAAAGTAACGGCATATGGAAACCTTCACCTG
>JACRND010000024.1:0-5109 GCA_016234975.1 Nitrosarchaeum sp.
AATGCCATGAATCCTTTAGTCTTTTCTTGTAACTTTACAATTTTAAAAAAGAGATCTACAATGTCATCATTGTTTTCTACATGTCCGTACATCATAGTTGCAGATGCTGGAAGTCCAAGTGTGTGAGCTTCTTCCATGATTCTAATCCAATCAGCACTGGATATTTTTTTGGGACTGATTACATCTTTTACTGAATCAACAAGGATTTCAGCCCCTGCACCTGGAATCGATTGAAGTCCTGCAGCCTTTAATCTAGATAAGACTTCTTTTGTGGATGATTTTTCAATTCTAGCAATCATGTCTATTTCAGATGTGGAAAGTCCATGTACGCCGATATTTGGAAATTTTTGTCTAATCATTTTAAAGGCGTTTTCATAATATTCAATTTTCAGGTTTGGATTATGTCCGCCTTGAATCAGAACTTGTCTGATCTTAAACATATCCCATGCAGTCTTTATTCTTGATTCAATCTGATCAAGAGTTAACGTGTATGATTCTTCAGAACCAGGAGATCTGTAAAATGCACAGAATTTACAATCGGTAATACAGACGTTAGTATAATTCAAAATTATGTTATTTACAAAAGAAGCTTTTTTCCCAAATTGTTTTCAGATCATGCACAAATTAGATAAGTGAGAGTTCAAAGATTCACGTTATTTTTAAGTAGGGCACTAAAAACAGATTCAGCCATGGTATCGGGTCATCAGATTCGACTTAATCGAATTCTTAGAAAAGGAAAAATGTTGTGCATTCCAATGGATCATGGTATTTCTAATGGACCTATTGAAGGCCTCATAGATCCTGCTTCTGTAATTTACAAATGTGAAGTACATGGACTTACAAGCGTAATAATTAACAAAGGAATTCTCAAAACATTACCAAAACCACCTAAGATTGGAGTTTTAGTTCATTTTTCAAGCAGTACATCATTATCGATGTCACCTAATCGCAAGATGTTAACTGGTACGGTAAAAGAAGCAGTCAGAATGGGAGCAGACGGGGTTTCACTCCATATTAACATAGGAGGAAAAGAAGAACCAGAAATGCTAGAACAGCTTGGAATGACAGCAGACCAATGTCATGAATGGGATATGCCACTTTTGGCAATGATGTACCCAAGAGGAGAGAACGTCAAGGATCCGCATGATCCTGAAATTGTAGGACATGTTGCAAGAATTGGTGCAGAATGCGGAGCAGACATAGTAAAAACAGTATACACAGGAGATGTTGATTCATTTGCAAAAATTGTAAAAAGTACTCCAGTACCAATAGTTATTGCAGGCGGGCCAAAAGCAAAAACAGATTTAGATATTCTTCAAATGACAGAAGATGCCATGACAGCAGGAGCAAAAGGAGTAACATATGGTAGAAACATTTTTGCACATAAAAGACCAGAAAAAATGGTAGAAGCATTAGCATCAATAATTTTCAAAAAGGAATCCGCAAAGGAAGCAATGAAAAAAATTGAGTAAGACTAGAGAATTAATAATTTCGCCCAAAGTGTCCCAAGCACAGTTAACAAAATTTCTTCCTCAATTGCAAGAAGAGGGAATTAAGATGGTATATCTTGATCCAAAGAAATCGGATTTAAAAAAAACAAAATTAGAAACAATATACCCGTCATCTGCCGCAAAATATGTAGTAATTGAAAAAGATGGGTCTGCAAAACCAAAGGGGAAAAAAATAGGTAGAAAATTTCAAGTTTTATCTAACACAGATATAGAAAATATTCTAACAATAGCAAAAAGAGGATTGGATTTTGTAATAATAGAAGTGAAAGATTGGAAGATCATTCCACTTGAAAACATCATTGCAAAACTCCACAAGATCAATACAAAGATTTTTGCGATAGCAAACACACCTGAAGAAGTCAGAAAAATGTTCTCAATCCTAGAAGTAGGAGTAGATGGAGTCATTTTCAACACAGGCTCAATTAACGAAGTCAGAGAAGCCATGGTGTACTTGGGAACGAGAAGTTTTGATTTGAAACCAGCAAAAATTATCGAGATTAAAGAAGTGGGAGATGGGGAGAGAGTATGCGTAGACACAGCATCAATGTTACATAAAGGAGAGGGAATGTTAATTGGAAGCAGATCAAACTTTTTGTTTTTAGTGCACAATGAATCGGTGGGATCTTCATTTACATCACCAAGACCATTTAGAGTCAATGCTGGTGCAGTGCATTGTTATACACTTTCTCCAGATGGTACAACAAATTATCTTTCAGAAGTAGAAACAGGATCAGAGGTATTGATAATAAATTCAAAAGGCAAAGCAAGAAGAGCCACTGTTGGAAGATCAAAAATAGAACGACGTCCAATGTTAATGATCAAAGCATCAGTCGGTGGAGAGATAGGAGGCATAATTGCACAAGATGCAGAAACAATTCGTTTTGTAAAACCAAATGGGCAATTAGTATCAGTCACACACCTCAAGAAAGGAGACACGGTAATGGTACATGCAAAATCTGCCACAGGTAGACATTTCGGAATGGAAGTGTCAGATGAATATATTTTAGAAAAGTAAAGGAAATGAAATACAAAACGTGTGTATCAATTGCAGAAAATTCATCACATAAAATTAAACAGAATCTAAAAAACGCGCTAAGAAAATCAGACTACGCCGAGATACGATTTGATTTTTTAAAAACAGACGAAATACCAAAAACATTAGAGATTATTAAAAAAGATCTAAAAAAAGTAGTTTGCACATTAAGACCAAAATCAGAAGGTGGAAAATTTGAAGGAAGTGAAGAAGAAAGAATTGCAATTTTAAAATTAATTGCAGAATACAACCCATTTTTATTGGATATAGAATTCAACACAATTAAAAAAAATAAAGAATTAGCAAGATATCTAAAATCAACAAAAACAAAACTACTCATTTCATGGCACGATTTTAAAAAAACTCCAAAATTTTCTGAATTAAAAAACATGATGAATCAAATGGCTAAATTTTCACATAATGTGAAAATTGTCACTACAGCCAAATCAGTAGATGATTCAACTAGAACGCTTCAGATGTATAGTAAAAAGGGGAAAAACAATCTGATTGCATTTGCAATGGGGAATAATGGCAGAGTATCGAGAATTTTGTGCCTATATTTGGGTAGCCCATACACCTACGTGTCATTAGGAAAACCAGTGGCACCGGGACAACTCAGTGTAGATGAAGTAAAGAAAATCATCACCCTAAAGATAGGCTAAATGCCAAATTACAAAATTAACCAAGTTATTACAAAAGATAGATCACAATACTGAATTTTGTAAAATATATTTTAAAAGATATATTCAAAACTCTAGTTGAGAGTTTAAATCAATCATAATAATGTAGAAAATAAGATGTCAAAAACATTTGCAGTGATTGGAGATCCAATTGATCATTCATTATCTCCTAACATTCATAGTGCAGCTTTCAGAGAATTAAATTTAGATTGCGCATATATTGCATATAGAATACCAAAAGGGGAATTAGAAGAAGGGATCGAGTCACTTAAAAAAATCAAAATAAATGGGTTTAATGTTACAGTTCCACATAAAGTTGAAATGATGAAATATCTAGATAGATTGGATGAATCATGTAGCATTATAGGAGCTGTCAATACTGTTACAAACGATAATGGGATTTTAAAAGGATACAATACAGACATGGATGGGTTTTTGGACCCATTTAAAAAAAGAAATTTGAGTGTGAAAGATTTGAGAGTTTTGCTATTAGGAGCTGGTGGTGCTGCAAGAGCTATTGTTGCAGGATTCGCAAAAGAGCACTCACAAAGCATAACTATTGCAAATAGAACTTTGGAAAATGCGAACAATATAGCAAAATTTTCAAATAAAATTGGATTAAATGCAAATGCAATAAAAATAGACAGTGTTGGAGATACTGCAAAAAATTATGACGTAATTGTAAATGCAACATCTATTGGCTTAAAAAACGAACCCAGTCCAATTTCATTAAATGGCATAAGCTCAAAAACAATTGTGTACGATATTGTATACATACCAATAAACACAGATTTTCTAAAAAAAGCAAAAGAAAGAGGAGCAATCATAATCTACGGATATGAAATGCTACTTGGTCAAGCAGTCAGAGCATTTGAAATATGGCATGGGATGGAAGCACCTTATAATGCCATGAAAAAAGCATTGTTAGGAGGAGTATAATGGTAAAGGTGAAGGCTACAGTACACGGTGCGATATCGCTGGTAAATGCAATTGCAACTCAAAAAGGCGCAACATTAGGCATTGAATTAAAGGTAGATGCAACAATTGAAACAATTCCAGGAAAAGGAATTAGCATTATATCGGAAAACAAGAGCCTAAGTTCAAGATTAATTAACAAGACAATAGAAAAAATCCTTTCAAAAAAAGAATTAGAAGAAAACAAAATCGAAATTACACTAGATTCAGAAATACCAACAGGGTATGGATTAAAAAGTTCTAGTGCAATTTCATCTGCAGTAGCTCTTGCATGTTCTAAAATTTTTAAACCAAAATTAACAGATAAACAAATTTTACTTGCCGGGGTAGAGGCGTCAATAGAATCCAAAGTGAGCATAACAGGTGCATATGATGATGCATGTTCGTGTTATTATGGTGGATTTAATGTAACAGATAATTTTAAGAAAAATCGTATCAATTCAGAGAAGGCACCTACAAATTTAATTGCCGTGATATTTATTCCAAAAAATAGAAAACGTGGGAATTTAAAAAATCTGAAAATTCTTTCAGCAGTATTTGAAAATGCATGGGAATTAGCTAAAAAAGCAGACTATTGGAATGCAATGAACATTAATGGATTAGCAACTGCTGCGACATTGAATTCGGATCCAAAAATAATCATAAATTTATTGGAAAAAGGTGCATATGGTGCGTCGGTTTCAGGAAACGGCCCATCTATTGCAGCAATAACAAAAAAAGAAAATGAATCCAATATTAAAAAAGTTTTTTCAACATTAGAAGGAAATGTAATAGTTTCCAAGATCAATAACAAAAAGGCAGAAGTTCATGAGTTGTAAAGTAGAAAAATCAAAAGTGTCAGGACACATTACGTGTCCAGCAAATAAGAGTTATTCTCATAGAGCGATTTTTCTGGCATCACTTGCAGGCA
>JACRND010000024.1:5133-8709 GCA_016234975.1 Nitrosarchaeum sp.
AGGCAATAATAGTAAAATCGACAACGTATTGTTTTCTGCAGACACTATTGCAACAATTGAAGCATGTAGAAAGTTTGGGGCAGAAATCGAAAAAGTAAACACATCAGTTATCGTCAAAAAACCTATAAAAATGGACAAAATCGTGCCTGAAATTGATGCAAAAAACTCAGGTACCACAATTAGAATTGCATCAGGAATTGCAAGCCTCTTCACAAAAGAAATTACTTTAACAGTAGATTCGAGTCTTCAAAAAAGACCAATGCAGCCATTGTTAGATGCACTTGAAAGTATAGGGGCAAAATGTAGTTCGACAAATGGGATGCCCCCCATCAAAATTACTGGGAGAGTTTTGGGCGGAGATGTTTCCATCCCAGGAAATTTTTCTAGTCAGTTTATTTCAGCATTGCTAATTTGTGCACCATTAACAGAAAAAGGAATTAATTTAACCATAGATGGAAATTTAGTTTCAAAGCCATATCTGGATGCAACTATTGCAACAATGAGAAATTTTGGAGTCACAGTACAAACATTAATTCCATACAAGAAATACAGTATCGTACCTCAGATATACAAACAATCTACATTTACAGTTCCAATGGATTTTTCAAGTCTAGCATTACTTCTTTCAACATCAGTATTAAATGGAGAAAATTTTGTGATTCATGGAAAAATGGGAAACTTGCCTCAAGGAGATGAAGTTTTTATCGACATATTAGAACAGTTAGGAGTAAAAGTTTCAATAAAAGAAGACAAAATAACAATTCAATCACCAGAAAAACTTAATGGTGGACGATTTGATTTAAGTAATTCACCAGATCTACTTCCACCACTGGCAATTCTAGCATTGAAAACAACAAATCCAATTGAAATCATAAATGTAAAACATGCAAGATTAAAAGAAACAGATAGAATTTCAATTTTAGCTAGAGAGTTAGTCAAAATTGGAATAAGAGTACAAGAAAAAGAAGATGGGTTAATTTTAGAATCACCAAAGGAATTAAGAGGAGCACTATTAAATTCTGAAAATGATCATAGATTATTCATGGCATTTTGTATAGCTGGAATGTATGTAGGCAATTGTACTGTGACAGACCACGAATCAGTAGCAGTATCATATCCGGATTTTATCAATGAGATGAATAAATTATTTGCACGTTTTTGCATATAGCGTATATGTTATCATGATATTTAAGAATTATTTATAATTATTACAACTAATTTAAATTAAAAGTGTATTTTTTAATAAAACATGAAAAGTAATAAAAAAGGAGCAAAATCTATGAAATTTTTCAGTGTTTTACATAATGAGGAATTATAAGCATCAATTTACTTTCATAATATGTTGCCGGGAAGTTCAATTGGTCAGCGTCTTGTGTTGACTAGTTTTGGTGAAAGTCATGGTAAATCCATAGGAGCCGTTTTAGACGGTTGCCCAGCAGGATTAGAAATTAATGAAAAGGAAATTCAAAAAATGCTAGATCTTAGAAAACCAGGTCAATCACTTATTTCTACACAACGTAAAGAAGGAGACATTGTAGAAATCATTTCTGGGGTATTCAGAGGATACACTACGGGAGCACCAATCACAATGATAGTTTGGAACAGTGATCAAAAATCAACAGATTATGAAAACTTGAAAACAAAGCTTAGACCAGGACATTCAGATTATCCTGCCATGATAAAATATAATCATTTTAACGATTATAGAGGAGGCGGTAGATTTTCTGGAAGATTAACCGCAACCCATGTAATGGGGGGTGCAATTGCAAGAAAACTGTTAAAAGTAGCGTTAGGTGTTGAAACAAATTCATTTACAACACAAATAGGAAAAATAAAAATGAAAAACAAATTCGATGAAAAAATGATTAATTCAATTTATAAAAACGAAGTAAGGTGTCCTGAAGAAAATACAGCAAAAAAAATGAAGGAGACCATATTGGATGCCAGAAAAAAAGGAGATTCACTTGGAGGAATAATTGAATCAATCACTACAAATGTGCCAGTTGGAATAGGAGAACCAATTTTTGGATCATTAGAATCGGATTTAAGTAAAGCAATATTTTCAATCCCATCTGTAAAAGGAATAGAATTTGGCTCGGGGTTTGAAGGATCTGAACTATATGGTTCAGAAAACAATGATCTATACACCATAAAAAAAGGAAAGATAGTCACAAAAACTAACAATTCAGGAGGAATTTTAGGCGGATTATCAAACGGTATGCCAATAACAATAAGAATCGCATTCAAACCTGCATCTTCCATAGCACAAAAACAAAGTACTGTGGACATTAAAACCAAAAAAATTACAATATTACAGGTAAAAGGAAGACACGATCCATGTGTAGTTCCAAGAGCACCACCAGTAGTAGATTCGCTAGTAGCTCTAACTTTAGCAGACCATGCACTTCTAGCGGGAGCAATCAAGCCTGTATTATAATGATATGTCTGACATCAACCAACTTCGTAATAGAATGGATGAGATCACTATTGAAATGATCAAGATGCTCAAAACCAGAACAGACATTTCTAAAGAAATAGGAGAGATCAAAAAAAACATTGGGAAAGGAGTCACGGATGAAATTCGAGAAGATAACCTACGTGCAAAAGTAATCACGTTGTGTAATGAATTGAATTTTGACGAATCAATTGCAACAAAATTTTTAAATTTTTTACTTAATGAATCAATTAAAGTACAATCAGATAACAAACAAACACATCTATCAATTTTTCTTAAAGCAAAATCAATGGAACAAGAAGGCAAGAAAATCATCCATATGGAAGTTGGTGAACCTGATTTTTTGCCACCGCAAATTGTAAGAAAAGCGCTTGAAGAAGTTTTTGATAAAGGATTTTTAAAATACGGTCAAACAAAAGGCCTACCATCATTTAGAGATGCTCTTGCAAAATATTCATCGGAGAAATTTGGGGTAAATGTTTCACAGAACAACATAATAGTTAGCCCGGGTGCACGATTTTCAATTTTTACTGCAATCACTACATTGTTAAATCCTGGAGACGAGTTAATCGTTATAGAACCAGCATGGCCTGCATACAAGGATTGTGCGTTAAATTCAGGAATTAAAGTTAGAACCATCACCACCACATTAGAAGGAAAATGGGAACCTACGATTGAGCAAATTGAAAAAGTGATCAATGCAAATACAAAAATGATTGTGTTAAATTATCCGAATAATCCAACAGGGAAAATTCTTCCGGAAAAATTACAAGATGAAGTTGTAAGATTAGCAATAAAAAATAATCTATACATTCTCAGCGATGAAATTTATGCTCAATATGCATTTAAGAAATGGAAAAGTATACTTTGCTATAATTATGATAAAAGTATCGTCACCCAATCATTTTCAAAATCTCATGCAATGACAGGATTTAGAATCGGATATGCTATTGCAGACCCCAAAATTATCGACATACTGTCAAAATTACAAGCGCTTTGCCTCACAAATGTATCTGAGCCTATTCAGTATATTGCCATGAAAGCATTAGAAGCAGACATATCAAACAATACTAATACAGTACAAACCAGACTAAGTGTATTGACTGAAAAGGCAAAAGAGA
>JACRND010000080.1:0-757 GCA_016234975.1 Nitrosarchaeum sp.
GTGTTTTCTTGAGTTGGACCTGTTGAAGCTAATACTGCATCTTGTATGATGTTTTGACTATTGCAATCTATACATGTAGATGGCGTATGAGAAAGACGCTTTATTTTTTTGATGTAGTAATGGACCATGGATAGTCTGTCCGTTGGTAATTCTTAAATTAATTGATTGTTTCTTGGCGTAGTTATCTTATGTTCCATTTTCTTGTTTTTGCATACTCATAAAATAAAGTACCATTCCCTATGATTTAATGTCGAATTCAAAAATTGCTTTGGCTGATGATTTATCCATATGCAGAATCTTAAACGGAATGTGGCAGGTATCTGGTGGGCATGGTCAGATTAATCGGGAATCTGCAATTTTGGAGATGCTAGAATACCATAAATCTGGTTTTACGACGTGGGATTTGGCTGATATCTATGGTCCCGCCGAATCATACATTGGAGAATTTAGAAAACGATTGTCATCAGAAGAACTATTAAAATCACAAGCACTGACTAAATTTGTACCATCTCCAGGACCTATGACAAAATCTATTGTAGAATACCATATAGAACAGTCACTTCACAAAATGAATGTTGATTCACTTGACTTGGTACAGTTTCATTGGTGGGATTACAATAACTCTAGTTATCTTGATGCCCTTAACCATTTATCAAAACTACGAGACGATGGAAAAATCAAACATCTTGGTCTGACAAACTTTGATACAAAGCGGGTCCAAATAACGGTTGAAAAAGGATTCAAACCAATAACCAAC
>JACRND010000080.1:770-4168 GCA_016234975.1 Nitrosarchaeum sp.
ATATCCAACCAAACACAATACTCAATTTTAGATCAAAGACCAGAAAAGTTATTGATTCCATTTTGCCAAAAACACGGAATCCATCTTCTCACATATGGTACTTTGCTTGGTGGATTTTTATCTGAAAAATATTTAGATTCTCCAGAACCCCACAGAGCAGACCTCGCAACTTTTAGTCTTCAAAAATACTACAACATGATTAATGCATGGGGAGGGTGGGAATTATTTCAAGAATTATTACGTACCTTATCTCAAATAGCAAAAAAACATGATTCATGTATTGCCAATGTGTCTACAAAATTTATTTTAGATAAACCTGCAGTTGCTGGGGTAATAATTGGCGCAAGACTTGGATTATCCGAACATAGAAAAGACAATGCTCAAGTCTTTGATTTGCAACTGGACTCTCAAGATTATGCCATGATAAATTCAGTTACTGGAAAATCAAATGACCTTTTTGATACAATTGGGGACTGTGGAGACGAGTATAGGTGATGTCTTCTGGAAATTCTAAAACTTGTAAAATATGTGGAAATCATATAAGACAGGCACAAATGTTTCAAATGATATGGGCATGTACAAAATGTGGTATATCAGAGTAGGCAAGAATTTAGTTTGAAATTGTTTGTACAATTAGTAAAATGCATAACAAAATACTGTAAAAATTAGATAGTAATCAAAACCAATCAGTTATCCATTGACAACTGAGCACCAATTCTCTTTTCACATGCCATTGATGTTTGGAATTATTTGACTACTACCTAGAATCGTATTACGATAATAAAATAAAAAGTCTACTATGCAAATTCTTAACATTTGTTTATTTTTGTAAGAAATTTTGTATAAAATTAAGATTGAATGTTTAATCTTCTTGTGATTGATAATTTTCTATGATCTTTTGGATATTGGCAAGTGTATCATATCATTCTTATTGTATTTGATGCCTGATGTTTTCATAATCTTCATCTGATCTAAAATTGCAAACTGCCCTCTCCTTGTAATTGATCTATTGTGCCAAATCATTCCTTTGGAAATTCTGTCATGAACATTTCTGATTCCTCTCCGATTTGTCTCTCTTTTAGAAAAGACATTGTAATATCTAGTTTTGATGTACCATGCTTGTGGAATATTCTAATCTATTCATTCCATATGGGTTGTTTTTTCAACCATGATATCAAATCCCTGTAAAGACGACTTTTTTGGACGTTTAAAACATTGATTTCCATATTCGTTGATAATTTTGCTGTCTTGGTATAATGTTCATATTTTGCAAAAATTACTTTGTCCAGATATGTCTGACCCTGAATCTCTTTTTTTGCCAATTCTTCTGATTCTGTCATTGCAAAACATGCAAAGAGAACACCGTCAACCCAATATGCACTGCCTGATTCAAGCGATGCCATCATGCTGAGCAGATCATCCAGGCTCAGTTTAATCAAATCCCTGACATAGACAATTTTGTACGGTTCATGAATAAATTCAGTCATTTTCTACTCAACCATGGATGATTCTATCTTTATTTTAAGCCTAGTTTTGAATCTAATTTTGACATCCTATTCGTAATTGTTTTTTTAAACTGAAAAGATAACCAATACTTTGATCCAAGAATATGCTCATACAAACTCTGACATTTTAGATAAAATAAGATTCGGAATTACAACCGGATTGAATCATATGTATCTAATCATAAATTCATAACCTTATTTTTTAATATCTTAGAATATTTTTCTAGTGGTTTTACATAATAGGATATTATGGTGAATCCAAATTCATGGTATATTGCAATGCACCTAGATAGATTAAATGCTGAATTACTTTCTGACACATATGGAAAACAAGAAGATGAATTACAAAAAAGAAACAAAAAATAAAATCAAACATCGAAATTAATATATCAGATAATGAACAAAAAAGATATTTGTAAATTAAATTTTAATCGTAGACATCTGGCTAACTAAATCACTTGAGGTGATTATTCCAATTACTTTGGTATCTTCAACTACTGCAAGCTTGCGAATTTTTTTAGTTGACATTTGTTTAGCTGCGTCTAAAATGGATTCATTTGGACCTATTGTTTGCAAAGGAGTTGATGCTATTTTTCCTACTGGTGTATCAAGTGGATATTTGTTTGCCACAATTTTAATTGCAAAATCTCTATCCGTTATAATTCCTACGTGGGTGGACTCATTTTTTACCAAAACTGCTCCTATTCCTTGCTCCATCATTTTAGATATCTGATATACAGTTGTGGAAGACGGAGCAGTTATCAACTGTTTTGACATTATATCTTTAACAAGAATTTCTGATAGATCTTTTTTCAAATTATTGTTTACTGATGATTTCTTTGTTTTTCCAAATAATATATTACAAATGCCCATGACATAGTTATAACCTGACAGAAACTTAAATATTTATGAAATCTTTTAGCTTAATTTTGTTCATATTTCAATATAGTTGCATCATTTACAAAAATATCCTTATTTTATTTCTGATTCATGAAATTTTTCTATCTTTTCAATTAACTCTTCTTTGAAATCCAATGGTATTTTGATAAACTCTGCAATATCACCCGTTTCTTCAGAACCTATAATTACAATTTGATCTATTTCTGTTCCTGTTCGCTCCTTCCACATAATAGAATACGCCGTTGCCTGCATGAAATATTTCTGAACTTTGTCATAATGTTCCATCAGTCTGCTCCTACTCGTCTTAAAATCAATAATTGACAAATCCCCATTATACTCTGCAATACAATCACATGTTCCTGCAATTTCAAATTCGTCACTATACAGTGGAAGTTCAACTCCTCTGATGTTGTTCATTTTATGCAGATATGGCTTTAGTCTTTCAAAATGATCCTTTGGAATATCCAAAAAGTCTCCCTCTGATTTTTTATTGTTTAGATAATCTTCGCATAATCTATGTGTCATAATTCCATGAATTTGTGCTTCTCTCATAATTTGCTCTGCAGCATCATTTCCAACTCTTTCTCGCCATTCATCAAGACCTGTCATATTTGATGTTTTTGATAGAACTGTGGTGATTGACGGGTATAGTTTTCCTTGGGGTGTTTGATAGTATCTGATTCCATCTATTTCTGTTTGAACTGCAAGTGGAATTGATGTGATGTAGTGATTAAACTGCAATTACCAATACTGTATTAGAGCAATAAAAAAATCAAGTGTTTTAATGCACTAATCTATCCCCTGTCTTTTCTCCTGAATGATTAATTTTCAAAGCTTTTTTCGATTTCTTGTGCCAATAATTCCAATTTGCTCACATCGCCTAGATTTCTGTAAGTCAGTTTCTCTAATGTCTTGATTATGCTGATTGCTGCTCTGTACTGTGGTATTTCAGGATGATTCAACTCCCCATACATTCCCATTCCCTGAATGCCA
>JACRND010000090.1 GCA_016234975.1 Nitrosarchaeum sp.
ATAATGAATTTAGTCTAAGAAGAGCAGAGCAAAAAGGGTTGATCAAATATTCTCCTGGTTCAGAACAATTTGAGATAATAAAATCCAGCGAGCTTAATGAAAAACAAATCAATGCATTGGATTTTATCAAAAAAGGAATAATGGGCGAATACATGCGAACCGGTGTGCAATTTGCGATAAATGTTGCAGTCTTCAAACTTCTAAAGATGAACTCGATTTACCCAGTTGCTGATGAGAAACATATGGCAGATAAAAAAGGACGTGTATTGCCTGATTTGATCTTGCTTAAGGCTGGAGCAACAATTGCTGATCTTGCAAAGGAGATACACACTGATCTCACTAAAGGATTGCTTTATGGAAAAGATTTGAGATATAATTTGAGATTGCCTGTTGACTATCAGCTAAGAGACAGAGACGTAGTGTCTTTGGTTAGTGCATCAAAGAAGTAGTCACTGTTTTTTAAAATTATTTTGTGCTTTGACGAATGATGTTGTTTTCACCATCTACATAATTACCACAAGTTTCACAAAGCCACTGTGTTTTATTTTCTTCCTTTATCCATTTTGGGAGTCTTCTACTGTTGCATATTTCACAAAATAATGACACATTCCATTCTATTTAGTCCTCTATTTGTACCGGCGTTAATCTAATCTTGTTTTACACTGCCTATGATCTGTTCTGCTCTCCTTTTTTTAACTAAACTGAACATAATCATTCCAACATTGATAATTGAAATACCTTCAATCAAATCTACTACATATAATAGCCAATCAATCTATTTTTGATAATTATTAAATAGTGTGAAAATTAGATGCAACTAATTAGACTGGACTAATTTTTTAATCTAAAATTTTTTGTTGCTTGGCTATCTCATTGCATATCTGCTTTAATCTTTTCTTTTCTAATCCAGATTGTTTTTCCCTTGTGATCAATTAACTCAATATTCATCTCATTGAGCTTGTCTCGAATTTTGTCTGCATCTTGAAATTTCTTTTCTTTTCTTAATTGTTCTCTAGATATTATCAAATTATCTACTTCTTGTTTTTTATCTGAAGTTATTTTTGGAATTACTAATCCTAAAATTTCAAGCATTCTTTCAAATTCAGGAATGATGATTTTAGCGTCATTTGAGCCTATATTTTCTTCAGCGGCTAGATAATTTACTTCCTTTACAAGTTTAAAAAATGCCAAAAGCGCAAGATGTGTATTAAAGTCCGATTCTAACGCATTATCAAATTCATTACTTATCTCTTCAATTAATGATTTGATTTCACTACCATGATTTTCACTATTCGCATGAATCAATTCATAATAACATGTCTCAGCTTGGCGCCATTTTATGAGGTTCTCTTTTAATAATTCTTCAGAATAGTCTATTGGTTTTGAATAATGTCCTGACAAACAAAACAATCTAATTATATTCGGTCCCCAATTATCTAAAACATATTTTATTGATTTGATGTTTCCAAGTGATTTTGACATTTTTTCACCATCAATTGTGACCATTCCAACATGCATCCAAATTTTTGCAAACTGATTTGATGTAAATGACTCTGATTGTGCAATTTCATTTTCATGATGCGGAAATATTAAATCCCTGCCACCACCATGTATGTCGAAATTTTCTCCAAGGTATCGCATGCTCATTGCAGAGCATTCTATGTGCCATCCTGGTCTACCTTTGCCCCATGGACTATCCCAGAGAGGTTCAACATCTGAAAATTTCCACAATGCAAAATCTAGTGGATCTTTTTTTGCTTCATCTACTTCGATTCTTGCACCTGATTGTAATTCACATATCCTCTTTTTTGATAATTTACCATATTGAGGAAATTTTGATACTGAAAAATACACTCCGTTCTTTGTGACATATGCTATATCTTTCTCAATTAATTTCTTGATAAAATTCTCAATATCCTCTATGTGCTCAGTTGCTTTTGGGTAATTTGTTGCACGCTTTACGTTTAGTCTGTCAAAATCCTCGAAATAATTTTGAATATATCTTGAGCTAATTTTTTCTGCAGTTGTATTTTCTAATTTTGCACGATTTATTATTTTATCATCGACATCTGTAAAATTCTGAATAAATTCTACACCGATTTCCTTGTTCTCCAAGTATTTTCTTAGAACATCAAAAACAATTATCGTCCTTGCATGTCCTATGTGTGACTCATCATAAACTGTAACTCCACACAAGTAAATTCTTATCTTTTTTGAAATGTCTAATGTTTGCTCTGAGTTGCTAAGCGTGTCTTGCAGTCTCATTACTCATCCTCAAATGGTTTTTGTTGAGTTTCTCTCTTATGTATACTGTTGAGGTGTAGTTGGTAGACTTTTTCCACAATTTGTTTTTCAATATGTAGTGTTTTAACAGTTTTTTCAACTGAGAATTTTTTGTCAAAAACACAATAAAGTATGGAATCTATGTCTTCATATGACATCCCTAATTCTTTTTCAGCTTCATGCTCCTTCCACAGATGCGGACTGCTCTTTTTTTCAATGACGTTTTGGGGTACGCCTAAAAATTTTGCAATCTCCCTTACTTGTAATTTGTACAATGAAATTATTGGAACCAAATCTGATGCACCATCTCCATATTTTGTAAAATATCCAATCATATACTCACTTTTGTCACTTGATCCTAACACAAGATAGTTTTTTGCATTTGCATAATAATACAAAATATTTG
>JACRND010000047.1 GCA_016234975.1 Nitrosarchaeum sp.
AATAATTTTTTATTAAGAGCTCAAAGTGACCAGTTCTTTTTTTAGAGTTAGAATTAATCGATCTATTTGCCTCTATCTTGGTGATTTTCCATGTATTCTTGGCAAAGACATCCGCTACTTCTTTTGAATCAGAATTTGACAGTAATACCTTACAACCTCTGGAATCTAATTTTAAACATAGTTCTGCCAGTCTTGTAAGATCATCATATGTGAAATCTTTGTTAGTATAGCTTGTGAAATTTGCAGTGGCACTTACCGGTTGATATGGCGGATCAAAATATACCAGATCTCCTTTTTTAGCATCTCTTAGGACTGCCTCAAAATCTCTACATTTAATAGAAATTCTACTTGATTGTAAGATATGACTGACAGCGTGAAGGTTTTCTTCGTTTACTATATTTGGATTTGAGTATTTTCCCAAAGGTACGTTAAATTTTCCTTTACTGTTTACACGATAAAGTCCATTAAAACAAGTTCTATTCAAGAAAATCAACCGGGATGTTTTTTCAATTTCGCTTCTCGGATTACTTTCACGAATTGAGTAATAGTACGACTCTGAATCTTTTTGATAGTTTTTTTCATGATTTTTTAGAGAAGTAATTAGTGCATCGATTCTGTCTCTAATTGTAGTATAAGCCAAGACAAGATCAGAGTTCAAATCAGAAATACTACATTTTTGACCATTTTTGTCTGTAAGAATATGAAATAATAATGCACCACCGCCAAGAAATGGTTCATAGTATGTACCAAAAGATTCAGGAAGATTTCGGTTTAATATTGGGATTAACTGTCTTTTTCCTCCAGCCCATTTTACAAATGGTTTTGGAGTAACTAAAATCTGATCGTATTGTTGCTTCACATGTAATTATCACAATATCACATATTGTCAAAAGAGACAACAAAAGATCACAACATGTACAATATTTTTTAATCAAATTTTGAGATCAAATAAAGAATACTCTAACCATAAATAATAAAATGAAAAGGAAAAGGTTGGAGTTTTAGTCCCACTTTGACCAAGCGGCCATCCATCTGTATGTCCAAGTGTTTAGTTTACAACCTAATGCTGTAAATGTAACCGCCAAAACTGCACCTGCACCTGCACCCAGTGCGACTGGACTGTTATAGAATTTACCTACTTGAGGTTCTATTGGTGTCATGTATGGTGGTAATGTTGGTCTTGGGTATTTGAAGGCCGTTTCTAGTGGGTCTGCTACTGTTATCAGGTTTACCATGTTGAATAATGGTAAAGACATTCCTACCAGTACTCCGCCAAACAGTATCAAGGAGTGCTTGTTCTTCTTTGTTGCCCAATAGGCTAAATCAAGCAACATTGCTGATGGTAACCAAATTGGTGTTACAATGAAGTCATATGGATAACCTAGTGCAAACCATGCGCCTTTTGCTACCCATGTGTATACTGTCATAATTAGGCCGTAGTACGTTGCTGTTCCTGGAACACCTGTAAATGTTAGGTAATATGTTGCACCTACTGCAAGCATCAACGTTTGCGATATTGAAAATACCGTGAACGAAGTCCAAGCCCAGTCAGTATAGAAAATGTAGTCTCCTGCATTAATTGTTAACAGTGTTGAGTTAACTGCAACTACTACTATGAATAAGTAGTGAGTACATCGTCTTAGCCAGACCATTATCAACTAGATAAAACGGTCGGTATATAAAATTTTAGAGTGTGATGGAGATCGTTGTTTTTTTATTAAAATAAAGTAAAAAGAAGATGTCTGAAGGAGTTTCCTTCTAAAATCCGACATATAGTGATATGATTACAGTGCCTACTGCGGTTGCCCCAATAGTTGCAGCAATTATACCGTTGCTGTTTTTCTTAGAGCCTTCTTCCATAACTTTAACACAGAAGAGGTATAAGATAGAGTGATCATACCAGTCATGTTTTCTACACGTCTGCCAATCATTCGTTCTACATCAGAGCTAGATGCGCCACCTGCGCCACTTGAACCAAATCCTTTCGGAAGAGTCATTCTGGAATTATACTATTCAGAATCCTTTTAAGTCTTTCTTAAACGGCGGACCTAGTACGATCTTCGATAGTCGAAAATAATAAAAGAGAAAAAATTGTGCTTTTTGCACTGTGTATCTATGGAATTGCTCTGCTGTACAATTTGCCTTCTAAAGCCATCTTGTACATCTCTGCAACGTACGGATTCTCACCTGGTGTTTCTGCACCTAGTTCTACGAGTCTAGCATATACTCTGACTACGTATGCAAGTGCTCCCATGAATGCTACTACGACACCCATGTTAAACATCCAGTGATTTGGTACTGCAAAGATTTCCTCTACAAACCAGAAATGCCACATCTCATTGACTCCAATTGTAAACATGGTTGCAAGGTAACCAAGAATGGTCATCTTCAATCCAGTGTTAATTGAGTTATTTGGACCTCTGAGTACTGGTATTTTTCTATCATAGATTGCAGCTGCTGCCCATCCAAGTGGTAATGTGATGAAATGGGAGTATAGCCACCAGTGTGCTGGTGTAAATGCACTATCTCTGATAGAGGTCTGATGTAAAGAACCATCAACGAAGTTGTCTACTTCGACTGATGCTGCAGTGGATCCCATAGCAATGACGATGAGCCAGATTTTCTTTAGTCTCTGAATCTCAACTTCTTTTGGGATTAATGCGGGCATCTGTGCCATGAGAACTATCATGTTAATTCTGAATATAAA
>JACRND010000031.1 GCA_016234975.1 Nitrosarchaeum sp.
ATGTACCATATGAAAGTTTATCAGTTGTAACTGAAACAATTAATGGTTCAACTTCAACATCAATTAATTTTTTGATATCATTATAATGATATTCTATTTTCCAATGTCCAAATTGATTATCAAAAGCATTTCGAGTAATTGTATGAGTGGCTTTTGATGCTTTGAAACTTTCAAGTGAACCATGAATAGCAGTACCATCAGGCTGGGTTGCATTCCAACTCACCACTCCCCCAGAATAACCATCTATATCTAAAAAAACTTTGATCCAATCATTAGGACCAAACAACTCTTTTTCAGCAATGGCTGAAATTTCAGAGCCATATGCAATTTGAGGAACAACAAACGAAAAAAACATCAAAAAAAACAAGATCTTCATGATATGATTTTGATCCATAACGAGTTTATTTCAAAAGTAATGATTAACAATGAACGACAGGGTTGTGAATGTTCTTGATGAATGAGACCGGAATATTCAATCAGTGCCAGTTTTGGCCAGATCTTGATTTTCGTGTTGCTTTTTAGTAGATTTTTGTGGTTTGGAATGGACGGATTTTACATTTAATGATTTTAATTTTTTATTTTTCTCTACTAATTGTTTCTTAATTTTTTGTTGTTGATCTTTTAATTTTTGATTCTTAATTTTGATTTGTTTTTCAATTTTTTCACGTTTTTGTCTTATGTTTTCCAAAGCCTTTTCTTCATTTTCAAGCTGTTTTGCCAAAATGCTCTGGGTTTGTAATTTTTCCTGTTCTACTTTTGTTTTTTTAGAGATGTTTTCCTGTTCTTTAGAGATAATTTCGTTTATCTTTAATCTTTCTTCTTTTGCTTTAATCAAGTCCTTTTCTTGTGATTTAATTAATTTTTTTAATTTTTCAGATTCACTAAGTTTAGTTTTTTCTTGATTCACTTGTGAGACAATTTCATCATATTCTTTTTTAGTTTTTTCCAAATCTATTTGTTTTTCTTTTATCTCATGAGCAATTTGGGCTTGTTTGAGCAAATGAGATTTCTTTTTTTTTTTTATTTTAGCTAGCAAAAGTTGTGTTTGTTTTATCTGTTTTTCAATCTCTTCTTGTTCGAATTTGGTTTGTGCAAGTTGATTCTTTTGATATTGAAGATCTTTTGCTACGTTATCCTTTTCAATTGTAATTTTTTTCATTAGTTCATTTCTTTCAGATTTTACTTTTTCTAGTTCTTCCTTCTGGGAAATGATTTGTTCAGATAGTTTTGTCTGTGTCTGAATATTGAGGTGTTCTTCTTTAATTTGTGACTCTAGTAAAGTTTTTTCCAATAAAACTTGTTTTTCATAATCTTTTCTATTTAAAATGAGTTGAGATAATTTAGAACGCTGTAAATTGATCTCGTCATAAATTTTTTCTCTGTCATGGAGTAGTTCTTCTTCAGTTTTAATTTTTTCATATATTCCAGTTAATTCATTCAAGTTATTTTCTGGAGGATGCCAATCGTGTGGCATTAAACCTCGAAGTTTTGGAGTAGGGAGTTTAGAGGTATAATGTTTTATTTCTGGGTGTTTGAGTTTTTCGTTTACAGTGTTTATCTTATCTTCAGTTGTCATATCAGAATGTATGATATTATTTTTTAATGTTGGGTTGTTTGAATCAAGTTTGTTTTCAAGATAAACTTGATCTGAATGATATAGGGGTTTGTTCTGTGACAGCATATCGTAAATATGCTGTAATCTTCCGGGGTCGCCATTACCAGAATCAATTAACACTTGAATTTTTGAAAGGGTTTCATTTTCTTTTGGTTTTTCATCATCTATCATGATAAACAGAGTATTGATCTTATTTTCCAAATACATTTGGTCTGAGCGATACAGAGGTTTATTCTGTTTAATGAATTCTAGAATATGATGTAATCTCCCAACATCACCGTCATTTGCATCAATTAGATATTGTATTCTTTGAATGATTTGAGTTCGTGTAAGGTGTTGCAAATTACCAACTTTATTCAATTCACTTTTGAATAAAGTATAGTCAAGTATAAAAAAACGGGTAAAGAAAATTCACATTTTCATAAATTTTAAGTGATTCCGATCACAGCAGATCAACAAAAAAGATAAGATCTAAAACTAACAGAAAGTATTGGAGTTTATTAGATGGCATACAGGTAATTTATCAATGAAAAGCGGAGGCATAATTATCGCCGCAGGAGTGGTTATGGTAGTGTGTGGATCCATATTGTTTTATGTTGTTCAGAGTGGTCCGCAGGTAGAATCTTTTCTTAGAACAATAAAACATGCCGGAACGTTTATCGGATTATTAGGCATGGGTGTAACATTGGCAGGTATTTTGTTGTATTTAATAAACAGAAACCAACCATGACACTTCTTTATTTGTCATATCTCATAGTGCGTCGGAGATTTTTCCACAGTAAAGAGAAGATTTATTGCAATTTGGACAACATGCAAGTAAAAACTTATGCCAAATTCATTTTTTATATTCAAGTTGTTAAGTATTTTTTGCATATAGTGACAAGTAGAAATCAAATTAGTGGTAAAACAGGAAAAGATGTTTAAAAATTATAATAATACTGAGATCCAACTTTAAAAATTGTCAGAAAAAATTTGGTTAGGAGTAATTTATCTTAAAGACGAGGGAGGATATGAATTAGTTTTAAAATCACTAGCCCATTATAAAAAAAGATTAACAACCATAGGAAACAGCCCAGAATTAAAGGATTCATCGGCTATGTTTGCATCATTACTTCAACAAGAAGCCATGAAGACGATTCCAAAAATTGATGAGATGATAAAAAAAATTCAAAACGGATTATCAGATGCCAAATTGCTTAATTCTTTAAGTGACGATTCGGCATTTTTGGTAAAAGCACTTTTGTGTTATGAAGCAGATATCAAAAAAGCTCAAGATACAGGACATGAATATTTTTTAAAATTAGTAGGAAATTTACCGTTAATCAAGGATGATTTAGAGGCAATTAAACATGCATTAAATAAAATCAGTCAATTTTCAGTTTAATCACATCCCTTGAAGATACCACTCAAGATATGGTTTCAGATTTTTACATAATTTTTTCTTTTCAGCATCATCATTTATGTACATAATTGCCTGAATTTTTCCCTGTAGGTATTGTTGCGTAATATTGCTTTTGAGATGATGTTGAATTTGAGCTAAGATTTCAAGAATTTTATCAGATGATATATTATCAAAATTACCTAAAATTTGTTTGACTTCATCTTGTAATAACATTATAAAATCTAAGATAAATTCCGTTATTACTTTATTAAGTGTATTTTCTAAATGAGATCTTTATCATCCCACGTAAGACGAAATTTTCCAACGACTTTAAAAAGATGTAACCTCCCACCTTTTCTAAATTTTAATTTATATAATTTCTGAGACGTGTCATAAATCTCCAGAGAAACACTGTCAACAATAGTTTCAAAAATCACAGGATTATTAGATATCTCCCTCCACTCATTTGGTTCAAAATCAAGATAAAATTTAGTATAAAGTAGCCCCATTTTCAAAGTTGGTAAAATATGCCAGAATAAAAATCAGGTAACCTTCAATCAAAGGCGACTATTCTGATTCTAGATAGTTTTTCGGCATATTAGTACTAAGATAACTCATGACTGTAGGATAGACGGTGCCAAAATATTTGTCATTATTAATAATTGTAAAAAGCCTGTGAATTAGCTGTTGAATTTCCAGATGCTCGTCACGATACAAAGTTTTTTTTGGATTCTTGTTTGAATCTAAAAAAGTGAATCCATTATCAGTCTGCAGTATATTTTTTAGTAATGAATTTGTTAGGGCTATCTTTTCACTTACATCTTTATGTTGATAATCAGTTTCAAGTTTTTTTATGTAATTTTTTATGTTGTGAAAAGAGGTATTTGTAATTCTTTCAATATGTTGTTGAAATCGGATAGTATAATTTAATGTCGGAATATAGAATTTCATATTTCCTTTTTTTTGAACCAAAATTATTTCTTTTTCAAGTAATGAATTTCGAGTCTTTTCAAATGTTGTTTTAGCCATATACTCAGGAACTATCATTTTCATCAATGCGTTATGATGCATGTTAGGATTATTTTTGATATATTCCAAAACAATTCTCTCACGCTCATATAGTTCTGAATTAGGCTCAAGATAAGTCATTATAGCTAGGTCGACCTATTATAGGTAGGTCATATATTTATCAATATCGGCAAATAAAAATAGATTTCTGATCATCGATTTATGCTCTAAAAATTTATCACAGTATGTTTTGTCAATAAGACTATCAAACTTAAGTTATTTTGGGTAGCATCAAATTCAATCTGTATTTTTCATTCATAAAATAATTGACATTTCACAGATGAATAACTTTACGATAACTGTCAGATTTTCATGAGTAATTTGGGGGATTTCTATTTTTATTCTCTGTCAATATACTCGTCTATTCCAGGAGGTTCTGGTGCAAGACCTTTTCTCTTTCTAATTTCTGCAATTGCAGTACTAGCTATAGATTTTGGAAGTTCAGTCCATGCCTTAAAAGAAGTATTCCAAGTTGCACGTCCAGCTGTCTGACCTCTCATTGCTTCTGAAAGTGTAAATGTTTCAGCTGCTGGAATTTCACCAACAATAATACTAGAAGCTCCTTTTTGCACCATGTCAAGCACTTTGCCACGCTTTCCAGATAACACAGTGGCAACATTTCCTACCAGATCTGTTGGAACTCTAACTTCAATTGCAAGCATTGGTTCCAGCATTGTGACTCCAGCTGTCAAAAGTGCACCCATACAAGCACGTCTAGAAGCAGGGCGTAGTTGAGACAAACCTCTGTGTGCAGTATCCTCGTGAGGAACAAAATGAGTAAAAGTAAACTTACAATCCCGCATTTGCTCTTTGCATAAAGGACCTTCTTTCATGACTTCTTCAAATCCAGAATTAATAGAGTCAGTTGATTCTTGAATAAATTGAACACCTTTTGTTCCATTAATCATTACATTTCTCCGTGGGTCCAATCTCATAACTCGTTTAACGTTATCAGTATTCCAACCAGCACCCTTTAAAAGATCAGCCACCACCTTTTTGTCTTTCATGTCGCTGATTTCACCTGTTCTAAGCATATGTGCAATAGCAGGTTCTAATGGTTCAACTTTCATAAAGATCTTGTTATGTCTATTTGGGGATTTTGACATTATTGGTTCACAACTGCCTTTGACAGTTTCTCTATAATTGATAAGTGGTTCAGATGTGATAATTTCCAATTTAGTATCTTGAATACGATGAGTAGCTACATCAAGATGAAGCACACCCATTCCGGCAACAAGGGTTTCACCTGTTTCTTCATCTATTTTTACTATCAAGTTGGGATCTTCAATGGTTAGTTGTCTGAGAACCTCAACTAACTTAGGTAAATCTTTTGGATGTTTTGGTTCAATTGCAATCTGAACAACAGGTTCTGAAACATATTTGACTCCTTCAAACATTGGTATACCTTTAACAGATGAAAGTGTATTACCAGCTCTGGCTTCAGTCAATCCCAATAATGCAGGAATGTTTCCAGCACCTAGTTCACCAACTTGCTCTCTTTGATTACCCATGAAAAAGTTTACAGATTGAACTCTCCCTTCTCGTTTTGAATCTATAATGTTAATTGTTTGTCCATCCTTTATTGTTCCTGAAAATAATCTACCAATTGCAACAGGTCCAGCAGCAGGATCCAACACCATGTTAACAACCATCATAATTGTTGGTCCATCATCACTACATGCCAAAAGTGCTTTTCCTATATCAGAATCAAGATCACCTTTCCAAATTTGTGGAATTCTATATTTTTGAGCAACATCTGGGGGCGGAATATGTTTAACTACCATTCCCAATACAGCGTCAGCCAACGGAGCTCTTGCTACTAATTCATCAACTTTTTCATTTTTATATGCATCAATAACATCTTTGAATGTAATTCCTTTTTCTTTCATAATATCTACGTTAAATGCCCACTTGTCTTTAGCAGAACCAAATGTTACACTAGCATCTTGTATTGATACTTTCCATTTTTCTTTATACTCAGGTTCTGCATAAGTCTCAACTAATTGGTTAAAACTAGACACCACACCTGCAAGTGTTTCTTGCATTTTTTCTGGAGTTAAACGGAGTTCTTTGATTAGTCTATCCACTTTGTTGATGAAGAGAACAGGTCTAACTCTTTCTTCCAGTGCCATTCTTGTCACAGTTTCTGTCTGAGTCATTATTCCTTCAACTGCATCACAAACAACCGTTGCTCCGTCAATTGCTCTAAGGCTTCGAATTACCCTTCCACTAAAATCAACGTGTCCAGGTGTATCAATCATGTTAATGACATATTCCTTGTCTTTTTGTGTAAAGTGTAATGTGACGTTTGCTTGATAAATTGTAATCCCTCTTGCCTGTTCTTCTTTATCAAAATCCATTGCCAACGCTTTTCCAGCGGCAGATGGGGCAATAATTCCAGAATTTGCCAAAAGACTATCACTCATGGTAGTTTTTCCGTGATCAACATGTGCAATTACACTAAAGTTACGAATATTGTCTTTATTCTTGATGATCTTTAACACTTCAATCGTTGACTTGAATTTTGCCATATTCGCAAACCCAATTATTCAGCTATTAAATCTTATGAGAAAAATTAGATCAGTAGATCATTTGATCACTTACATTACGAAGTTTTTTTGATAAAACAAAATGACAATCTTTTTGTCGTCTTTTTTTAGCCTCAAAAAGTGGCAGTAATTGAGAAAAATATACGTAGTAAAGTAATTGTGAAATCTTGTTTTTGGATTCAAACACAGGTTGAATTACATTTAATCCAATACTTTTCAAATTCTTTACAAGTTGTTTATTATGGGAATTTTTTTCTTCAAAAATTATTACAGTGTCACCTTGTTTTACAGAAAATAATTCCATATGTGAAAACTGT
>JACRND010000058.1 GCA_016234975.1 Nitrosarchaeum sp.
CAAAAACTAAGCATCAAAACAGAGATAATCGAAAGCAATGATTTCAAAGGGAGTAGAGCAGAATACGACAAAAAAATAATATCAGTACTAGAAAAGTACGGAGTCACACCAAAAAACGGGCTGGTGTGTTTAGCAGGATTTATGAGAATAATCAGCCCCGAATTTGTTAAAAAATACAAAAATAGAATTATCAATATTCATCCAGCTTTGCTTCCAGCTTTTCCAGGACTCGATGCCCAAAAACAGGCAATAGATTACGGTTCAAAATATTCAGGATGCACAGTACATTTTGTAGATTCAGGTGTGGATACAGGACCAATAATTTTGCAATTAATAGTTAAGATAAGAAAAGAGGACACAGAAAAAACATTGTCCAAACGTATTTTGGAAAAAGAGCATCAAGCATATCCTGAAGCCATTAGGCTATTTGCAGAAAAAAGAATAAAAATTTCAGGCAGAAAAACAATAATTAGTTAAGAATCGGGCCCGCCAAAAAAATACAGCACAGTCAGTTCTTTTGAATTTCCATGAAAAAAATGCTCCATTTTTTTGCCTACAAAATACATTTTATTTTCAGAGATCGGATAATCAATGTCATTAATTTTTAAAAATCCGTCACCCTTGAGAACAAAATACATCTCATCACTTTCATGAGGTTCTTGTGTATCTTTCTCTCCAGGTTGCAGTACCAACACACCAGCGGCAAGATTTTCATTATTGATAAAAGTGTGAAAATAACCATCACTTTTTTTTATTTTTTCAATGTATTCGTTTACGTTAAAAACTAATTTCATTTTATTGCGAAGCTACAGTATAAAATTTTGGTTCTGGCAATTTTTCCATATACGATGCAGCCACGGAATGGAGTTTTTCATGTTCTGGGCTTTGATGCATTTTACTGAATTTTTCAAGATTCTCAAATTCGACTAACACGCGATGTTTACCGTCTTTAGTTTCCAAAAGGCGCCTATTTACAAATCCATCAAATTTTGATACGATTTTGTTTGATTCAGAAAACCATTTTTTAAAGTCATCAACAGAGTCAGGTTTTATTTGAATATCAGATATCACTATAAACATAATATCACTTCCATGAGGTTACATAATTTCTTTTCTCAGATTTTCAAATTCAGATTGATGTATTTCAAGGATTAAATATCTACAGGCCAGAATTATTCTTGATGACAGGCATTAAAATAGACGGAAAGGAGATTGCCCAAACGGTAAAAGACAGAGTCAGAAAAGCTGTCAAAGAATTAAAGAATCATAGAATCAACCCATGTTTGGCAACGGTTCTAGTTGGAGACAATCAAGCATCTGCCACTTATGTCAAAAATAAACACAAGGCCTGCGAAGAGGTAGGAATCACAACCAAAGACTTTAAGCTTGCATCAAATATTACACAATCAGAATTAAATAGAATAATTGATGAGTTAAATAACGACAAATCAATTCATGGGATTTTAGTTCAATTGCCATTGCCTGATCAATTAGATGAATTTACCACAACATCTAGAATTTCTCCATTAAAAGATGTTGACGGGCTTACACCATATAATGCAGGTTTGCTTGCAATGAAAAAAGCAGCACTTGTTGCATGTACACCATTGGGAGTAATGGAAATGTTTGATTATCATAACATAGAATTGGAAGGGAAAAACATTGTTCTGATAAATCGAAGTAATTTAGTAGGAAAACCACTATACCACTTGCTTTTGGCAAGAGCTGCAACAGTAATCACATGTCATTCCAAAACAAAAAACATTAGTGAATTGTGTCAGTTGGCAGATATTATAATTACAGCCGTTGGAGACAGAAACAAGTTTACACTAACTCCAGATATGATAAAAAAGAATGCAGTTGTAATTGATGTTGCAATCTCAAAATATAAAGAAAAACTTGTTGGAGATTCAGATTATGATCAGATCATACAAAAAGCATCTTATGCAACGCCTGTTCCAGGCGGTGTCGGTCCTATGACAGTTGCAATGTTGTTGAAAAATACAATAACAGCCGCATCATTGAGTAGTAAAATTGAAAAATAATTCTGAGAAAACATCATTACGGAGATTGCTTCTCGAGAAAAGAGACGCGACATCTTTTGATTTAATGAAAATTGCAAGTAAAACAATACAAAAGAAATTAAAAAAAATAGAGCCATTTAGAAATGCACAAAAAATAGGTGCATATTATCCAATAGGCAGTGAAATGCTGACACAGGACATCATGCAAGAAGCCCTAAGTGATGGAAAGGAGATATTTTTACCCAAGGTGGTAGGGAAAAATATAGAATTTAGAAAGATTGAGAATTTTAGCAATCTAGAAAACGGTAGTTTTGACATAATGGAACCTCGTGATGAATGTCCTGTGGATAATAATCTGGATGTGATACTTGTTCCAACAGTAGGAATATCTCCAAAAGGAGTAAGACTTGGATACGGTTATGGGTTTTATGATAGGTTTTTAGCTGAAAATAAAATTGAGACTATTTCGTTGACGTTGGAAAAACAGGTTGTAAAAAATATTCCACGTTCAGAGCATGATGTAATTATAAATTGGATTGTTACAGAAGACAGAGTGATAGATACATCAAAGATAAGATAGTCCTTTTTTGCCAATATCTTTTCTATAGTATTTGTGAGGCCAAGAAATTTTTTCTGCTGCAACGTATGCATTTGAAATTGCAGATGCCAAGGTATCACCAAGTGCAGTAACTCCTAAAACTCTTCCGCCACTTGACAAGATTTTGCCATCTTGTTTTTTTGTTCCCGCATGAAAGACCATGGTATTTTTAGGAATTAAATCAAAACCGGTAATCACTTCATCTTTTGGATATGATTCAGGATATCCTTCAGATGCCAAAACAATGCAGACAGATGATTGATTTTTCCAGGTGATTTTGGGCATCATAGATAAGGTTCCATCTACACTTGCAACAAAATAATCATACAAATCAAAATCCATCCTCAGGGTAATAGGCTGACATTCAGGGTCACCCATTCGTACATTATACTCTAAGACGTACGGCTCATTGTCTCTAATCATCACTCCTGCATAGAGAAATCCCTTGAAGACAATGCCCTCATTTTTCATTGATTGTATTGTTTTATTGATTATTTTATTTTGGATTTTTTCTGCAAGAATATCATCAATTATTGGAGTCGGAGAATATGCGCCCATTCCGCCTGTGTTAGGACCTTTATCGTCATCAAAGATTCTTTTGTGGTCTTGGCTTGATGCCATAGGTATTGCAGTCACACCGTCACATAATGCAATGTAAGATGCTTCGATTCCGTCTATTCTTTCTTCTACAATAATGCGATTTCCAGCATCGCCAAATGTCTTTTTTACCAATATTGTATTAATCGCTGCAATTGCCTCATCAGCATTATTACAAACAATTACTCCCTTTCCTGAAGCAAGACCGTCTGCCTTTACTACAACATTGTAATCAAGAGATTTTACATATTCTTCTGCCTTTTTTGAGTCATCAAAGATTTCAAATCTTGCAGTTTGTATGCCGTTTCTTTTCATGAAATTTTTTGCCCATATTTTACTAGATTCCAACTGTGCTGCTTTTTGTGAGGGTCCAAAAATTTTGATATTCATTTGATTAAATTTATCCACAATTCCTGCAGCGAGGGGAGATTCAGGACCAACCACTGTAAAGCAGTTATTTTTTTGTGCAAATTCTGCCAGTGCGTTCAGATCAGTGATGTCAATTGGAATGTTATTTTCTGTTCCACCATTTCCAGGTGCTGTGAAAACTTTGTCAACTTTGGAGCTTTGAGACAATTTCCAAGATAGAGCATGTTCACGACCACCAGAGCCTATAACTAAAACATTAACCAACAAAAATTATCTTTTACTCAATTATATAATCCAAGATATCAAAATGGAAAAAG
>JACRND010000034.1 GCA_016234975.1 Nitrosarchaeum sp.
CTGCATCTGCTTTGATGTTGATACCAAAAGTGCAGATAGTCCCAAGGCATCAGGTTTTACTTCATCTATTTTTTCTAGGAATTTTTGCAGAGGCACCTGCTTTCCCAAATCATAAACAGTGTAACCGTTATTTTGAAAGATGGTTTTTACCAGATTCTTTCCAATGTCATGAACATCGCCGTAAACGGTTCCAAGTACAAGCTTGCCTTTAGACGAGCCTTCTTCTTTAATCAAGTATTTTTCCAATTCGCCTACTGCTGCCTTCATGCATTCGGCAGATTTTAGAACAAACGGCAGGATCAATTCCCCTGAGCCGAATTTATCACCAACCTCCTTCATTGCAGGAAGTAAATCCTCATTTAGTGTTCTAATTGCCCCATCATGAGTAATTTCAGGAGGGGCATTTAGAGAAAGAATGCCATTGTGATCTTCGATAATTTCTTTCTTGTCTATCTTTTCTGCAATAGTAGAAACGACATCGTTTTGAATTCCATCTTTTAGCCTATTTACAATTCTAAAGTGTGCACGTTTTCCAGGAGACCATGTAGAATCCACATCCAATTTTTTTGAAGTGTCACTGTCTTGCTTTCCTGCCTTTTCAAAATAAATAATTAATTCAGATAACGCGTTTGGATGATTGTTAAAAATAAGGTCCTCGGCTAGTTTCTTTTCTTTTGCATCAATTTCCCCATAAGGAATTATTTCCTTTGCGTTTACAATAGCCGTATCCAGGCCGGACTTTACTGCATGGTACAAAAATACGGAATTGAGAACTTTTCGTGCATAAGGAACCAATCCAAAACTAATATTGCTCAACCCCAAAGTTGTAAATGAGTTTGGAAATTTTTCTTTTACAAGTCTGATACCTTCCAGAGTGTTTTTTCCTGCATCCAAGAACTCATCTTCCCCTGTAGCAAGTGTAAATGTCAGAACATCAAAAATAAATTGTTCAATTTTTAATCCATATTTTTTTCCCGTTTCATAAAGTAATTCTGCAGTTTCAACTTTCTCTTGAGGAGTTTTTGCCATGCCTTTTGGTCCAATACATAATGCAATTGCAGGTAGACCGTACTTTGCCATTATTGGTGCAAGTTTTTCAAATCTGCTTCCATCTCCTTCCAGATTAATTGAATTAATTATCGGCCTTCCAGGAATTTGCTCTACAGCCGCTTCTATCACATCAGGATCTGTAGAATCAATTACGAGTGGCGCATCAATTTCCAAGCTTAATTTTTTAACAAGATTCAACATAAACTGACGTTCATCAGCTCGTTCAGTGGTAGCAACACAAACATCAAGACAGTGTGCACCGTCTTCCACCTGAATTCTTGCCAAATCAACTAATCCATCATAATCATCATTGAGTACAAGCTGTTTTGCTTTTCTGGAACCTTGTGTGTTAATTCTCTCTCCAATGATAAGAGGAGGAGGTAATTGCTTCAATTCAACTGCTTTTAGCGCAGAGCTAACTCTAGGAATAGTCAATATGATGAATTCTCCTCAGTTTTTCTAAATACTTAACCCTTGATAGAATAAGCTTTTTCGTCAATTACTTTTCTTAACACAGCAATATGTTGGGGATTTGTTCCGCAGCAACCGCCAATTATTCGAACTTTTTTGTACTGTTTAAGAAAATCACCCAACACTTCACCCATTTTCTCAGGGGTCATCTTGTATACTGCTTGTCCACCCTGATTTTCAGGCATGCCTGCATTGGGAACCACCAACAGATTGTGTTCATTTTGCTCATCAAGCCATCTGATACTTGGAGTCATTTCAATTGGACCAGTAGAGCAATTCAAGCCAAAAACATCAATTCCCATATCAGATACGGTTGTGTATGCAGCTTGAATGTTTGTTCCAAGTAACATTTTCCCATACTGATCCAAAGTCGTATTTGCAATAATTGGAACTTTTTTTCCAGTTTTTTTCATCGCATCATGACATGCTTCAATTGCAAGTTTTACTTCCAAGATATCCTGACTTGTTTCAATTAACAGAGCATCCACTCCACCAAGAATCAGACCTTCAGCTTGTAATTCAAATGCCTCTTTAATCTCATCAAGAGGTTTTTGTCCCAAGTCAGGATCGTTTGAGCTTGGAAGATAACCAGATGGTCCCATTGAACCAATCACATATCGAGGTTTGTCAGCATACGCTGAGCAAACTTCAACTGCCAGTTGAGCTATTTTTTTATTGAAATCTACTGTTTGATTACCAAAACCATATTCATCTAGTTTTATTTTGTTTGAACCAAACGAGTTTGTCTCAACACAGTCAGCACCTGCATCCAGATAATTTCGATGAATTAGTTTAATCCATTCGGGATGGGTTAATACCAGACCATCATTAAAGCCGTCTTGATTGTTTGGGAAATCTTCAGGTTTTGGATTATATTTTTGAATCTCAGTTCCCATTGCCCCATCAAAAAGCAAGATTCTGTTTTGTAACGCAGTAAGAAATGGTTCTTTTTGTGCCAATTTATTTTTAGAATGTTTCTACACAGTTTAACTCTTTTGAGAAAAATCGTCCATATGATCAGATTATTGGCACTTATGTTGAAATTAGGTAAAGAGAGAAATTTTGTATATTTATGCAAAAAATACAATTAAACAATCTAGTTCGTGGCGCTACTTTTTTTCAACATGCTGGAATTTCCATTGTTTTTGTGTTCTTACCAATCATGGCAATGGGAGTAACAAAATCAGTTTTCGAAATTGGTCTAATAATTGCATCATTTAGTTTTACAGAGATTTTATCTCAGATGTACTTTGGACGACATTCAGATAAAAAAGGCACAAGGTTGAAGTTCATCAGAATAGGCTTCATCGGATGTGCCGCAGCCTTTGGACTGCACTATTTTGCAAACAATATGGAATTATTGCTTTTAGCCAGAGTTGGTGCTGGAGTTGCAAGTGGAATAATGGTTCCTTCCATGATTGCCTACACATATGAGGCAAATCATGAAAAAAAGCGAGCAGTAACAGTAATTTCATTTCATGCGCTAGGATGGTTAGTAGGAACTGCAGCAGCAGGTATTGTAAATGACATCAAACTAACTTTTCTGATCAGCGGGGTTTTCTTTTTGATCGGACTGTTATTTACAATTAAGATGCCAAACACATTACAAGAAAAAGAACTCAAACCTGGAACGACAAAAAATGTAATTATAAAAAATAAATTTCTATTCACATCACTTCTCTTACGACATATAGGAGCATCATCAGTATGGACAATTTTTCCAATAATGTTAATGGAAAAACTAGGTGCTGAGCTTTACCAGATTTCAATTGTCTACGTAGCAAACACATTGGCTGCTTTTGTTTTAATGAATTTGATGGCAAGTAAAATTAAAATTTCAAATGTAACAAAATTCAAGATTGGAATTGGCTGTACCGCATTTGTCTTTGTTGGACTAGCTTTGATAAAAGACTGGTGGATGGCAATGCCATTTATGGCACTTGTTGGTGCTACTTGGGCTTTTTTGTATATTGGAGGGACATTCCATTTGATGGAAAATAATCCACATTCAACATCAACTGGAATTTTTAGTTCAACTATCTCAATTGGAGCTGTTGTAGGACCGGTAATTGCAGGAGCAATTGCTTTTGCATTTAATTATGTGTCTGTGATGTATTTTGCAGTTGCAATAATCATTGTTGCATTTGTAGTGTCACTAAAAATAAAATCATAATGAAAACTTATCGCAGTCCCCATCTAGACATCACTTTATTTTCAATTCTCTTGAAAATTATTCCATCGATTGCAATGCCAACCATCATAATCACCAACATTATTGCAAACACTTGGGAGATGTCATTTAGTTGTCGTCCTACGTTGAGCAAAAATCCCAATCCTAGAAATGAAAATAGCAATTCAGCTCCTATTACTCCTCTCCATGCAAAAGCCCAACCTTGTTTGAAACCAGAAATCAAATATGGAAATGCCGCAGGAATTAGGACGTATGTTGCAAGTTGTGTTCCTTTTGCACCCATGTTTCTTGCAGCCTCAATATAATGTGGATTGATGTTTTTGACGCCGGTATAGGTAGCAATTGTTACTGAAAACATTGATCCGATTGCAGTAACAAAGATGATTCCACCGTCTGTTAATCCAAACCAGAGTATTGCAAGCGGCACCCAAGCAACAGATGGAATCGATTGCAATCCCAAAATCAATGAACCTATGGTTTGATTTACAATCTCCACTCTTGCCATAATAATTCCAAGCAGCATCCCTCCAACTATTGCAATTGCCAATCCAATTATCAATCTCAAAATGCTAGTTCCTATTCCAAAGAACAGAGTTCCATCAGATGCGGTGTATACTAAATCTTCAGCTACCTCATAAGGAGAAGGAAAGAGATTATTGGGCCAGATATTTGTCAATGAGACAATCTGCCAGACAGCTACGAGTACCACATAGAAAATAATTTGTTTTACCAGAGTATTTTTTTTCATAAAATATCACTTAGCTTTTCTTTCCCTCAGGTCGCAATTCAGATAAAATTTCTTGTTGAAGTGGAAAAAGATTTTGATCCTCTACAAGTCGTGGTCGTTTGTAGTCAACATTAATTATTTTTTTAATTGTAGAAGGTCTATTGCTAAACACGGCAACTTTGGTTCCAAGTACTGTTTTTTCCCAAATCAATTGCATTTCAACTAGCAACAAATCTCTTGTTTGTGCATCAAGTGCTGCAAATGGTTCATCCATTAGCAACACATCAGGATCCATGACAAGTGCTCTAGCTATCGCTACTCTCTGTTTCATTCCAGTTGAAAGTTGGTAAGTGTACGAATCTGCAAACTTTGTTAATTGCATCATATCCAAATATCGTTTAGATATCTGTGCTCGTTCTTCTTTTGGGATTCCTGCCATCTTTAGACCAAACTCTACGTTATCTTGTACTTTCAACCATGGAAACAGTGCACCTTCCTGAAATACTATGATTCGTTCAGGGCCTGTAGTTGTTACCGGTTTTCCATCAAACAGAATTTCACCCTCATCCGGAGTTTCCAAACCTGCAACAATTCGTAAGAAAGTAGATTTGCCACATCCAGATGGTCCCACTAGGCAAACAAACTCACCATCTTCAATCTTCAGATTCACACCGCCCAAAGCCTTGAGACGGTGACTGTCATGTTTGAAATATTTTACAATGTTTTTAGCTTCAAGTTTTGTCATTTGCTAAAACCTCCTGTAATTGGGAATTTGAATTTATGTCAAAGAAAATTCCGTCTAAATCATAACCATGTCTTCCCAAGTAACCAAGAGAGTCGGCTCTTTTGGCAAAGGTCTGAATAGAACTAACAATAGGATCAGATGTAATTTCCAAATTAGATAATGCCTCATCAATCAGACCATCAGGGAGTGATTTGCCAGTTTCTTTTTTCATGAATTGACTAAAAATTATTCTAGTCTGTTCAGGATTAGAATTTATCCAGTCTACTGTTTGCTTGTGTGCTTCAAGCCATTTGTTTATCAGTTCAGGATTTTGTTTTACATACTCTTCTCTAGTAATTAATAATACAGATGCAAATCTGTTATCAGGCCAAAGTTTTTCTTCATTGAAGAGTCTTTTGCCATCTAATTGTTGCACCAGTATTGTGGCAGTTGGTTCAGGAACCCATGCAGCGTCAATGTCACCCTTTGCAAACAATGTGTAAATATCAGAATTGGACAGATTCAAGACAATGACGGATCCACCTTTTTCAGACGGTTTTAATCCATTCTCAGAAAGATAATTTCTCAATGAAATATCTTGTGTATTTCCTATTTGTGGTGTTGCAATTCTTTTTCCTGCAAAATCAGCAACAGAACTAATTTTAGAATTAGGATGAACAATGAAACTGGCGCCACCACTTGCAGCACCAGATAAAATTTTTACATTATGATCTTCAGACTTTAAAAATCCGTTAATTGCAGGTCCTGGACCAACATATGCAATGTCAATTGAGCCGGCAAAAAGAGATTCTATCACCTGAGGTCCAGCGTCAAATAATATTGGCTCAATTACAGTATTGTCTCCAATTTGATTTTGAAATGTTCCTTTTTCCATTCCAATAATTGGAACTGCGTGGTTTATGTTTGGAAAATATGCTACCCTGATCTTATTTTCATGCGTGGTTTCGCCAGAATTTATCATAATTCCAATAATGACTATCAATGTCACACCCACAACTCCTGCAAAAATTGCTGATCGCGTTTTCATAAAACAGCGTTATATTTTGGCTGTTAAATAATCATCGAATTTTAGCTCAAGCTAGTTAGATAAAATGTGAAAGAGGTTTTTGATTTTCAGCGTATCACAAAAGATAAATTCCAAAATACGACGGGAAAATGTGTTTTATGACTGAAAGAGGAATTCTTGCGTTTTCTGGAGGACTAGATACGTCAGTCGTAGTAAAATATCTTCAAGAAGAATACGACATGGATGTCATAACCGTAACTGTGGATGTTGGTCAAGGTGATGATCAGAAAAAAATTGAAGCCAAAGCAAAAAAGCTTGGAGTGAAAAAACATTACAACATAGATGCAAGAAAAGAGTTTGTTGAAAATTTTATTTTTCCATCGATTAAGGCAAATGCACTATATCAAAAAAAATACTGTCTGGCAACAGCATTGGCCAGACCATTAATTGCAGAAAAAGTTTTAGAAATTGCAAAAAAAGAAAAAGTAACGTCGCTAGCTCATGGATGTTCAGGTAAAGGAAATGATCAGGTGCGATTTGACATCACATTGCGTTCTGGTTCTGATTTACCAATAATTGCACCAATTCGAGACAAGAATTTAGACAGAGTAACAGAGTTAGAGTTTGCAAAAAAACATGGAATTGAGATTGATTCAGTAGCAAAAAGATTCAGCATTGATCAAAATTTGTGGGGACGTGCAATTGAAGGCGGAGTTTTAGAAGACCCATACAATGAACCTCCTGAAGATGCATTCATCTGGGTAAAAACAAAAAATTTACCAGACAAGCCAACGTACATGGAGATCAAATTTGAAAAAGGAATACCAGTTGCAGTAGATGGAAAAATTCTTGAACCCATAAAATTAATCGAGTATGTAAACAAAAAAGCAGGAGGCGCAGGAGTGGGAATTGTTGATCATATTGAGGACAGAGTGGTCGGAATAAAATCTCGTGAGGTTTACGAAACTCCAGGAGCCTTGTGTCTTATTGAAGCTCATTCGGATTTAGAAAAAATGGTTCACACAAAACATGAAAATAAATTCAAATCCATCATAGATGACGAGTGGGCATATCTTGCATATTCAGGATTATGGCAAGATCCATTAAAACAAGATCTAGATGCATTTATCCAAACATCACAAAAACCAGTATCAGGAACCGTAAAACTAAAGCTCTTCAAAGGAAGCATTCGTGTTGTGGGAAGAAAATCAGAATATTCACTATATAGTCACAAGATCGCCACTTATGGTACAGAATCAACTTTTGATCAAAGATTGGCAAAAGGATTTGTAGAATTGTGGGGAATTCAATCAACAGAAGCTAATAAATTACAAAAGAAAAGGTCAACAAAAACATGAACTGTCAAGAATGTGATGCAACTCTTAACATCCCAGACGATGCCTCTGTTGGAGAGATTATCTCCTGTCCTGATTGTGGCGCTGACTTTGAGATCGCAAAAAAAATTGGATCTACTGTTGAGCTAAAACAAGCAGAAAGCGTAGGCGAAGACTGGGGAGAGTAATGTCAAAAATTTGTATTGTGTTTGACCGCCTAAGAACGGAAGAAAAGATGCTTGAAAAAGAGGCATCAGATCTAGGTCACGATGCAGTAATGCTAGACGCCAAGATCACCCAAGTCAATACAGATAGCAAAAGAAAGGATTTTGACTTTGGAGATGTTGTTTTAGAAAGATGTGTCAGTTATTTTAGAGGACTCCACTTTACTGCCAGTCTTGAATTTATGGATGTACCAGTACTCAATAAATTTCAAGTCGCAAATCAATGTGGAAATAAAATGTTCATGACTCTACTTTTGAAAAAACACAACGTCCCTACACCAAAAACATATTTTTCATTTTCAAGCGAAAGCGCATCAGAAAATATAGAAAAAGTGGGATACCCACTCGTAATCAAACCAGTCATAGGAAGCTGGGGCAGAGGGGTAATGCAACTAAAAGACAAAGATACGGCTGATGCATTATTTGAGATTAGAGATATTACAGATAGCCCACACGATAGAATTTTCTATCTTCAAGAACTGATAAACAGACCACCAAGAGACATCAGAGTTATCACAATCGGCGATGAACCAATAGCTGCCATGTATAGAAAATCATCAGGCGGTTTTAAAACGAACATAGCATTGGGCGCAGATCCAGAGTTATGTGAGATCACAAAAGATATCGAAGATATATCTACAAAAGCATCAAAAGCTATGGGTGGAGGAATTTTAGGGATCGACATAATGGAAGATGAAAAACGAGGACTGGTAGTTCATGAGGTTAACAATACTGTCGAGTTTAAGGGACTTGCAAGAGTTTCACGACGAAATATTCCAAAAGAAATGGTAGAATTTGCTTTAAACTATGTTAGGAAATAAATTATACTTCATTACGGGAGAATTATCATGAAAGTTGGTGTTGTAGGAGCATCAGGTTATGTTGGAGGAGAAACACTTCGCCTCTTAGTAAATCATCCAGATGTAGAGATCACAATGGTTACCTCACGACAACATGTTGGAGAGTATCTTCATAGAATTCAACCCAGTTTGAAAGGGTTTACCGATCTAACTTTTTCGGAATTAGATTATGACAAAATGACAGATAAATGCGACATAGTATTTACCGCAGTCCCACATGGAACTGCAACTGAAATTGTAAAAGCATTGTATGATAGAGGCCTAAAGGTGATAGATTTGAGTGCAGATTACAGATTGCACAATCCTACAGATTACGATAAGTGGTATGGTTGGGAACATCCACACCCAGATTATTTACCAAAATCAGTATTTGGTGTTCCAGAATTACACAGAGAGCAGATTAAAAAAGCACAACTAGTTTCTTGTCCAGGGTGCATGGCAGTAACTTCCATGTTAGCACTTGCACCACTTATTAGAAATGATCTAATCGATTTGGAACATATCATCGTAGATTCTAAGATTGGCTCATCAGGTGCAGGTTCAGGTTCAGGAACCGCTCATGCAATGAGGGCAGGAGTCATCAGACCATACAAACCAGCAAAACACAGACACACTGGTGAAATAGAACAGGAACTAAGCGAAATTGCAGGAAAGAAAATTCATGTCTCAATGAGTCCACATGCAGTAGATGTAGTTCGTGGAATTTTATGTACAAATCACACATTTATGAAAAAAGATATGGATGAAAAAGAATTATGGAAAATATATCGTGAAACTTATGGACAAGAAAGATTCATTCGATTAATTCGAGACAAAAAAGGATTATACAAATTCCCAGATCCAAAATTCGTAGTAGGTTCAAACTTTTGTGATATTGGTTTTGACATAGATGAGGAAAACCACAGATTGATTGCTATTTCAGCATCCGATAATCTAATGAAGGGTGCAGCCGGTTCCGCCATACAAAACATGAATGTCATGTGTGGCTTTGATGAAATGGACGGCTTGAGATACACACCGCTTACTCCAGTATAGAAATGATCACAATCAAAATCGGTGGGAGTGTAGTAGATAATTTACATCCATCAACTATTTCAGACATTAAAAAAGTTGCAGAGACAGAAGGACTAATCATAGTTCACGGCGGAGGAAAAGAAGTTACAAAAGTTTGTGAACAGCTTGGAAAAGAACCAAAATTTGTAACATCACCTAGTGGAATAAAGAGCAGATACACAGACAAAGAGACTGCAGAAATTTTTACCATGGTAATGTCGGGGCGAATCAACAAAACAATTGTCCAGATGCTTCAAAAGAACGGAATCAATGCAGTTGGTCTTTCAGGTGTTGATGCCAGAGTAATTGAAGCGGAAAGAAAGAAAACACTACTAATTGTCAATGAAAAAGGTCGAAAACAGGCAATTGATGGAGGATATACGGGTAAAATTACAAAAATCAATTCGGTTTTCATGAAATCACTTTTAGACCAAGGTTTGACGCCTGTGATTTCACCTATTGCAATTAGTGAAGAATCAGAATTTCTCAACGTTGATGGAGATAGAGCTGCAGCGTATGTAGCAGGAAGTGTAGGATGTGACAAAGTATTGTTCATTACAAATGTAGATGGACTTTTGATGGATAACAAACTTGTAACTAAACTGACTTTAGCAGAAGCAAAGGAGATCAGACCAAAGATAGGCCCAGGTATGGAAAAGAAAATTCTTGCATCTACTGAAGCACTAGACATGGGAGTAAAAGAGGCACTCATCGCAAATGGTCAAAGAGAAAATCCTATATCATCGGCCATAGCACACGATAACTGTACGGTGATTCAACATGACTGAAGACGACTTTATGGGAGGTCTGTATCAAAGATTTCCAGTTACAATTGAAAAAGGAGTTGGAGCTCATGTTTGGGATATCAACGGAAAAGAGTACATCGATTGCATGGGAGGATACGGCGTAGCAATTGTAGGACATCAAAATAAAAGAGTTGTAAAAGCAATAAAAGAACAAGTAGACAAAATAATCACAGTACACAGTTCACTATACAATAAAACCAGAGAAGAATTTCTTAAAACATTAATCGGTCTTGCACCAAAAGGATTGACTCAAGTTCACCTTAACAACAGTGGTGCAGAAGCAATAGAAGCTGCAATAAAATTTGCAAGAAAGTTCACAGGCAAAAAAGGAATGGTCGCAATGAAAGGATCATACCATGGAAAATCACTCGGAGCTCTCTCACTAACATTTAATCCGAAATATAAAAAAGCATTTGAACCATTAGTTGAAAAAGTTTCTTTTGCATCATTTGGAGATATTGAATCTCTTCGTTCCACAATTGATGAAGATACTGCATTTGTTATTTTAGAACCAATTCAAGGTGAAAGTGGAATCAATGTTGCACCAGATGGATTTTTACAAGAAGTAAGAAAGGTTTGTGATGAAAAAGGAATTCTTCTAATTTTTGACGAAATACAAGCAGGATTAGGTAGAACAGGACGATTATGGGCATGTGATCATTGGAATACCGCACCAGACATTCTATGTCTTGCAAAAGGAATTGCGGGCGGAGTTCCAATGGGTGCAACTTTAGTAAGACCAGACATTCTTGCCTCAATGAGCAAGGGAGAACATTCTTCGACATTTGGAGGAAACCCTCTTTCTTGTGCTGCGGGAATAGCAACATTACAAGCACTTACGCAAGATGGTCTGATTGAAAATTCCGAGAAGATGGGAAAAATATTCAAAGAAGGTTTGGAAAAGCTAAAAGAAAAACACACCATGATTAGAGAAATCAGAGGAAGGGGATTGATGATAGGTGTAGAATTGAAATTCGAGGTAAAAGATATCCTAATGAACCTTATGAAAGAGGGCGTTCTAATGTTATATTCAGGCAGAAACATTCTAAGAATTCTACCACCGCTAGTAATATCTGAAGAAGACATAACGAAAGTTTTACTAACCCTAGATGTTGTACTTACTAAAGAGGAGCAGAAAAATACTGTATAAAGACAAAGTAGATGAAAAAATAATAAATTTTCTCAAAGA
>JACRND010000040.1 GCA_016234975.1 Nitrosarchaeum sp.
AGCAGAAGCAATTCTATTGATGAGAGTTCAAGATCAATTGATCTCTCCAAGCTATGGTGGACCAATAATTGCAGCACTAAGAGACTTTGTTACCGGAGCATATCTTCTAACAAAAGATGATACTGTTCCAACTCCACAAGAGTTTTACAATTATGCAATGCTTGGTGGATTTACTGATAAACTTCCAAAACCTGCAACAAAAACTAAAGAAAATTTGATTTACACTAGCAAACAACTATTCTCATTATTCTTACCAAAAGACTTCAACTATGTAATTACATCAAAGTGGTCAAAAGGAACTAAAGGCGCTCAAAAAGACGTTGTAATTAAAAATGGGGAACTAATTAGCGGTGTAATAGACAAATCATCCATAGGTGCTGAGGAACCAGAAAGTGTATTACATAGAATTGCAAAAGATTATGGAAATACAAAAGCAAAGAACTTTTTGAACTCTATTCTAATTATGGTAAAACAATACATCACTCATTATGGTTTTAGCTATGGCTATGCTGATCTTGAAGTACCAGAAAAAGAAAAACAACAGATTCTCGATGATATTCAAGAAACATATGGCATAATAGCTGATCTTACTTCTCAATATGAAAAAGGAACTCTAAAACTAACTAGAGGAATGAGACCTGAAGAAGCATTAGAGGCATACATTGTCAATGAATTAGGAAAGGCAAGAGATAAAGCTGGAATGACTGCAGATCAATCACTTGCTCAAAGTAATGCTGGAAGAATCATGGCTACAACCGGTGCAAGAGGTTCATCACTTAACATTGGTCAGATGGCAGGAGCATTAGGACAACAATCCAGACGTGGAAGTAGACTACATGCTGGTTACAATAACCGTGCATTACCTCATTATCAAGAACATGACAATAACCCTGACGCACATGGATTTGTAAAATCAAATTATAGGGAAGGCCTGTCTGCCCTCGAATTCTTCTTCCATGCAATGGGAGGAAGAGAAGGACTAGTGGATACTGCAGTGAGAACACAACAAAGTGGATACATGCAGCGTAGATTGATCAATGCCTTGGAGCATATTAGATTAGAATATGATGGAACAGTCAGAGACCCACACGGTCATATCATTCAATTCCTTTATGGTGAGGATGGAATAGATGTAGCAAAAAGTGATCATGGTGAAGCATTCAATGTTAATAGATTAATTGAATCCCAAACAATTATCGACTCTGGTAAGAAAGCAACAAAAGAAGAAATTTTAGAGTTAGCTAAGAAATATACAAAGACATTCAATCCACGATTAAAACAACTCGTATCTGATGGATTACTTGATTCCAAATTAAGTAAAGAGGGTGCAGAGATTGTTTGTAAGAAAGGACTGTCATTATACAACAAGGCAAAAGTTGAACCTGGTCAAGCAGTAGGAATTATCACAGCACAATCAATTGGTGAACCTGGTACTCAAATGACATTAAGAACATTCCACTTTGCAGGAATTGCAGAAAGAAACGTAACCTTGGGTCTTCCAAGATTAATTGAACTTGTCGATGCAAGAAAAAAACCAGTTACTCCAACTATGGACATTTATCTTGATAACGAATCAAAGAAATCCAGAGAAAAAGCTATAGATGTTGCAAGAAATGTATTACAAACCAAAGTAAGTGCATTAATTTCTGACAGTGAAACTGATTATACTTCTCAGATCAAATTAATTTTGAGTGCAAATAGACTCAAAGAAAGAGGATGCACTGTTGGTGAAGTAGAAACAGCGTTGCAATCAAATAAAAAATTCAAAATTGAAACAACTGGTGATCTAATCACTCTGAAATTGGTTGAAGAATCCGATGCTCCAACTGTAATTGCAATTAGAAACAAAGTACTCAATACTACAGTTAAGGGAGTCCCAGACATCGAACGTGTAACCTTAGTTCAAAAAGATGACGAATGGGTAATTCAAACAACTGGTTCAAACATAGCCAAAGTACTTGAAGTTTCAGGAATTGACAAGAAAAATGTTAGAACAAACAATGTCTTTGAAATTGCAGGTACATTGGGAATTGAAGCATCAAGAAATGCTTTGATTAATGAGTTAAACAGTACTCTGGAAGATCAAGGTTTAGAAGTTGATAACCGATACATCATGTTAGTATCCGACTTGATGTGCTCTAGGGGATACATGCAACAAATCGGTAGGCATGGAATTGCTGGAACCAAAGACAGCGTTCTTGCAAGAGCCGCATTTGAAATTACTGTTCCAACTATCGCACATGCTGCATTGGCTGGGGAAATTGAGCAACTCAAAGGTATCACTGAAAATGTTATTGTTGGAAGCATGATTCCAATTTGAAGTGGAACGGTAGATCTTTACATGCAAGTCTCCAAAAAGAAATGAATATGAATAATAAAATAATTTTAATGTGATACAAATGGGTGACGAAATTTCTACTTTAATGAATAATAATAAAAATAAATTTATTTTGTTACGATTAAGAAACAACAAAACTGTTAGAGGAAATCTTCAAGATTTTGATATTCATATGAATCTTACATTGGATGATGCTGAAGATATTTCAGACAACAAGACTACAAAACTTGGAACAATTCTTTTACGTGGTGATAATATTTTGGCAATCTCATTACCTGATGAAGAATCCTAATTCAAAAATACTATTCTCAAACATTAAATTCCAACTTTGATAATTTGTAATCATGTTGGTATTTCCTTTGATTTTTTTTATGTTTTCTTCTCTTGTGTTTGCTGAACAAATTCCAGATTATTATGATCCATATTCTCCAATTTTTACTGACAAACCAGTATATTCATGGACAGATAAAGTTCGAATGACTATTCTTGCCCCTAGTTGGAACACAGATAGACATTTGATTGACTCAATAGGAGATGATAAAGATCATGCCATTGAAATTTCTACAAGAGAACATTCACTTACTCCCTATAGATTTACAGAAACTGATGTCAATTCTGGAATATTTACTGCCGAAATAATCCTTACAGGATTTTCTCATGATATTGACGGTGATGGAGATATCGACACAACTCCTAGAACTACTGGAAATGGGCCAACAAGTGGATTTCTAGAAGTAGATAGAGATTCTGCTATTACGAGCTCATTTGAATTTGCAGATGGAGTTGTACTAACTAAATTTGTTCCAATACAATGGAATATTGGAAAAATTCAATTCTCTGAAGAAAATTATCTTTCTGACAAAACTGCGTTAATACGTGTAATAGATTCAGATCTTAATCTTAATCCAGAATCTTTGGATCATGCATCGATTCAAATTTCTTCCAATTCAGATGTATCTGGTATTGAAGTTGATGCTATTGAAACATCTGATAGTTCTGGCGTATTTGTCGCATCTATTTCTTTTACTCAAAATCAATCTTCAAGTGGAAATCGTTTATTTGCTATGCCTGGAGATGTAATTTTTGCAAAATATGATGACTATACACTCCCGAAACCATATGCCACATCTGATAATCTTGAAGTCAAAACGTTTGCAAATGTTGATTCATCAATTCACATATTGCAAAGATTACACAGTTTGCCAATTGTTCTGTCCGATGCTTCTGGCACTCCATTAACATCCTTTTCAATTCATGATCAAATACAAATTGTTGGAACGATATTAAACGAACAGAATTTTAAACAGAACTTTGTTTATCTCTTCCAAGTCAAAGATGCAAACAATCTTGTTGTATCTGTTTCTTGGATACAAGGTGATCTATATGGAAATCAAAATCTAGATGTTTCTCAATCATGGATTCCTAAGAAAGCTGGAGTATATACTATCGAAACCTATACCTGGAATTCATTAATTAACACAACTCCGTTGTCTCCATCTTTATCAACATCAATTTTTGTTAAATGAATAAAAATATAATTTCTACATAACTAATAAATACAAAATTACGATTTTAGCCATGTGTTTGGATATAAAATTGGATTCTTGTTAGTGTTGATTGTATTATTTCCAATTATTATATCTCAAAGTTTTGCAGATTCAATTTCGATAGAATTTGATAAACTAGAATATCATACGGGTGATTTTATGATAGTTTCTGGACATCTTTTGGATTTTAGGATACCTGTAATTGCATTAAGCCTTTATGATCCAGATGGAAAAATTTTATCTGCAAATAACATTATCATTGATTCCAATGGAACTTTCTCTAAAATAATTTCGTTAGATTCTCCGTTTTATGATAAATCTGGAAAATACCTAAT
>JACRND010000045.1 GCA_016234975.1 Nitrosarchaeum sp.
TCAATAATGAGGTAAAAAACAGCAAATTGTCAATACTTATTCAAAATGCTTAAATCAAAAAATGGTGCTGTTGACATAGAGGATTTAGTTGGATTTTTAACTTTTATGATTCTTGGAATAATATTATTAATCATTGTTTTTTCTGTTGATTTATCATCTGGTTTCATGGCATTGTCGATTCTACCGTGAAATACTAACTGTTTGTTGCTATTGAATAAGAAAGGATCTGGAGTGCATATTGCACCATATTTTTTTGCGATTTCTTGAGTATCGTCCACCAAGTAATCAAATTTGAATCCCTTCTCTTTTGCTGTTTTTTTCATATTTTCAAAACTATCTTCTGGGTAATCTTTAGAATCATTACTGTTAATTCCTATGATTGCTATTTTATCACCAAATTTTTCATGTATTTCATTGAATGCTTCTGCTTTTGCCTTGACATAGGGACAATGGTTACACATGAAAATAACTAGAATTCCCTGATAACCATTATAGTCATTCAGTGTATGTTTTTTATCATCAACACCTAAGAGTTGAAAATCTGGCGCAATATCTCCTGATCTCAATTTAATTTGTGATTCTAAGAGTACCATGTTGTGATATTTTTTTATACAAATAAAATTCTTGCCCAGAGGACAACAATTAAAATCCACAGAATATTCATTGTTGATGTGGGCTGGTAGTATAGCCTGGTAGTATACCCGCCTTGCACGCGGGGGGTCATGGGTTCAAATCCCGTCCAGTCCACTTCATTTACTCAGATCAATTCTGAATTTCAGATATCTGGATGGATTTAAATAGGATAAGTTTCGGTTTTAATCTATGACAAGCGCAGCTGATGCATGGCCGGTATGGATTCCACTCATTGTTGGATTGACACCAGGTTTAGTTTACTGGATGGCAATAACAGCAATGAAGAAAAGACGATAAAATTTACATCTCTTTTTAACTTCTTTTTATTATTAATTATCTAGTGTAAACTAGGTTAAACGTTGTTACCTTTCTTGTTCACTATATCACATGTTGCACAAAATTAATCTCTAGCCAATAAAATTTCCATGGAAAAAATTATTCTTGGCGTACTTTACATTTTGATTCTATTTCCAATTTCCTCTGGATTCTCTCAAGAGTATATTGATAACAAACCTACTTTATCTGTAGTTCTTACAAGTGATTCTCCATTTGTTTACAAAGATGATGAAGGATACACTGTTGTTGTAGGTGCAGTTGAAAATACCAGCAGCCTCACTTCAATCACAGATGTACGTCTACATGTAAATTTTTATGATAATGTTAATCCTCAACCTCTAGAAATTGTTGAAGGTGGAACTATCTTGGAAGTTATTCCTTCCCTTGGAAAATCACCATATATGATCAGATCAAATTCCTCAAATCCTGCCATAACTCAAGTATCTGTTTCTATTGGCGAAGGATTCAATTCATCTCCTTCAAAATCAAAGCAACTATCTGTAGAATTAGGTGATATTGTTTTAGATGATACTCTTCATTTTTCAGGAGTCTTAAAAAATGGTGCCGCTCCAATAAATAATACTAATATCTATCTTGCATTTTATGACAATTTTGATCCTCCTAGAATAATAGGTGTATCTACCATACCCATTGGTAATGTTGAATCCAATGAAATGAAAAATTTTAGTTTCAATGAAAAAATTCAAACAAGATCTGTAGGATTTACTCTATTTTCTGAATCAAATGTATTTTATTCTGATCCTGTCGATGTAAAAATTCCCGCATCAGAAGTAACAACAAGATTAGTTACCATCTCCAATGTATCTGTACTCGATTCTGAAGGAAAAGCACTTTCAGAAATTAAAGTTGGTTCAACAGTAAAAATTCAGAGTGAATCTTGGATTCAATTTTCAGCAGATCAAAAATCTGATGAAACTCCATACAGTTACTATGTTCAAATTAAACAAGCTGGTAAAACCCCGTTTGTAGAATTTATAGGAAAATATAATGGACGTTATATCGGGGCTGGTAGTCAATTTCAATCTATAGACTGGATTCCTGAAAAAGATGGCTTGTTTTTTATTGAAACATTTGTTTGGGATAGAAACAATATTCCAATTGCTGATCAAGGACCTGTAGTATTAATAGTTGTAAAATAGTAGATTTATTTTCATATCTTTCTGTTTGATAGTATGCCTGAATTTGTTCTTGTTGCAATGGGAGGAACATTTGATATTATTCACAAAGGTCATCTTGCATTACTCTCAAAGGCATTTTCAATTTCATCTAAAGTAATAATTGGGCTAACAAGTGATGAATTAGCAGAAAAAAGAGGAAAAAAAACTCTGAACAACTATGAACAAAGATTTGAAACATTAATGAATACGATTAAAATAAATTTTCCAAATCATGCATTTCAAATCAGTAAACTAGACAATGATTTTGGTCCTGCTGTTTTAGAAGAAAATGTACAGGCTCTTGTTGTAAGTGATGAGACTGGTAATCAAGGAGAAATTCTAAATCAAATTCGTGCAGAAAAAAATCTATCTCCAGTTAAAATAGTAATAGTTCCAATGGTTCTAGCCAAAGATGGCAATAGAATCTCGACCACTAGAATAAAAAAATCAGAAATAGACGTAGAAGGTAACTTATCATCAATTGACTAGAAGATTGTCTATGTTTGAGTAATCGTAATAAAACAATATTTCTAGATTGAGCCTCATGACGATCATAAACAATATGATGAAAAAACTTGATACTGATGTTTCAAACCTGAAGGAGGGGTTACACCCTGAAAATCTTTCATATTGGTATGACAAAATCATCAAAGAAACAATTGACATGGCTCCTCCATGGTTGCAAGACAAGATCAAAGTTAAACAAGATCCTATTCTTACTATGAAATTCAATCTTGATATCTCAAAAAGAGTAGTTCGTTACTTTATGATTGTAGTCGATAATAATTTAGACAACATGCCATATTCTACAAGACTCTATTTTCTTAAAGTCCAGGAGATAATGGGAACTGAAATGGATAAATCTCTAGTTTAATTTACAAATTTTTAATTTAGGCACAAATTCAATCTCTAACTATCTATAACCAATAGTGTTGAATCTCTATAAGAAAAATGGATCTATATAAAGCAAAATATTCTAACAAGAAATTTGATAGACATTCAAAATCTAGCCAAACTTCAAGCAGAAATTCTAGGGATAATGAACCTTTACGATCTTACAGAAATTCCAGAGATGAAAGACCATCACGAGATAGATACTCCAGAGATGAAAGAAAACACGAAATGCATACTGTAACATGTGGCGATTGTGGAGATAAATGTCAAATACCATTTGAACCAAAATTTAACAGACCTGTATATTGCAGTGGATGTTTTCAAAAAAATAAACCACAAGAAGCTGGAAATAGATACTCCAGAGATGAAAGACCATCACGAGATAGATACTCCAGAGATGAAAGAAAACACGAAATGTCAAGATGATTTCAGAACAAGTAAATTTAAAAGTGAAAAATTCCTAAAAAAGACAGAGAGTTTCTATTCTAATGGTTCTGAAAAATTTTATTCTTCTCTTAAAGAAAAATTATTTGAAATTTTAGGTGGTAAAACATGTTCTAGTTGTGGATTTAAAGATGAAAGAGCTTTAGGTTTTAATCATGTTAATGATGAGGATGCATTTGACAGTATACGGAGAGGAGGATTTGCATCTTCATGGGGTAAATATATCTCTGAACCTGAGTTAGCTAGGAAAGATTTGAGAGTTCTTTGTTTGAACTGTAATGAGATTAGACAACCTCAAGTCAAAACTGAACCCGAAAAATCAAAAACTCTAAATAAAAAAAGCAGATACTTTCCTAGGTGATCTCTTCAAAATCACTTTTGAGAATTTATTAACACTTTAATTATAATAATTTGTTTTTAAAATTATGGATAATGACTCTAAAGCATTAGGGATTAGTCTTGTTGTGATAGTTGGAATTGTTGCAATTTATACCGTATTTTTAGGTTAATTTCAGCCCTTTACAATTTCTACATCTTGTCCAAAAATCATAGTGGACACTATTTTGTGTTCTTTATCGATTACTGATTGGATAAAATCTGCAAACACCTCTACATGTGTTTCATCCTTTAGAAGAATGCTATGAGCTGATTTGTCTTTTAATGCAACAACTAATTCATTACCAACTATGTTTAAAATCGCTGTAATGAAAGTTTCATTTGCATCTTTAATAAAAAGCAGACTAGCTAGCTTTTGGGCCTCATATTTATCATCACAACTAACTCTGATTTTCATTTATTCTCAAAAAGAAATTTGTCTATCTGATCTTTCGCTTTTTCTCTTTTTGCCTGATGAACTGTAAGAAATTCATTTATTTTTTCAATCAAAATTGCTTTTAATTCTCCAGTTAGCATCTTTCCTGATTTATAATCATCATGAATTGACTTCAATTTGTTATCATCTGGTTCAAAGAATATTCTGAGATATTGATAGGATACATCAATATCTGGATTACCGCCAAGTTTTCTATGTTGCTCAATATCTGGTTGACCGCCAGAAAATGCATGCTTGTTAATTTTTTTCTTAACAATATTTGGAGAGTCAGTTGTGTAAATAGTTCCATTCTCATCTGAAGCTGACATTTTTCCTCCAGGTCCAGATAATCCTGGAATCATAATGTTATGAATTAAGGCTGGTTTTGGTTTTCCAATTTTTGGAGCAATATCTCTCGTTAATCTAAAATGAGGATCTTGATCAACTCCTAAAGGAATCAAAACTGGTTTATCCTCAATAAAACAAGGTGCAGATTGTAATGATGTGTAAAATATCATGCCAATGTTTGTTTCATTTGTAAATCCAAATACTGCCTTTGTATTCGAAAAATTAATCTTTTTTGCTTTTTGTGCTGCAATTGGATATAGAGTCTGAATATTTTTTGTATTGATAATTATCTTTGTGTTATTTGGTTTAAAGCCTAATGCAATAAAATCAAGTGCATTTTCATATGCAAATTTACTTGTATCCTCTAAAGTAAGATCTTGTTTTGAGTAGAATTTTTCATCATCTGTAAGTTGAAAATACATATTTACGCCAAATTTGTCTTGTAGCCATTTTGAAAATACCCATGGAACTAAATGACCAATATGCGTATGACCTGATGGTCCTCTTCCTGTATACAAGAAAAATTTTTTACCTTTTTCATAATCATCTAAAATTCTATTCATCTCTCTATGAGAAAAGAAAATTCCCCTTCTTAACATAAAATGGTCCTCACCCGTGATTTTTTTAATTCTCTTTAGCATCTCCGATGAAATCTTTTCAGTTCCAAATTTTTTGATTAGTTTATCATAATCTATGTCCCCTTCAACATGCCAAGGAGTTACAATAAAGTCGTCAGCTGACATTCATTTTGACTTAGGTTAAGGTTTAAAAAGTCTTTTTCAGTCTTTCTGCTGTTGTCAAAAGAATAACAAAAAATTAAAAAAAAAATCATCACCTCACTAAAAGATAATCCAAAACAAACTCCTGAACAACTTGAAAAATCTACTAATTTATCACCCGATCAAATTAGAAGAGGAATAGAATGGCTTAAACTAAAAGAATTAGCTATTGTAAATGAATCTCAAACTATTACCTTATCTCTTGGGATAAATGGATTGGAATCTTTTCACAAGGGTTTACCTGAAAGGAGATTGCTTGATTTACTAAAAAATGAATCAAAAAAATTGCAAGATCTACAAATAGAACTTGGTTCTGTTTTTGGTCCTGCTATAGGTTTAGCAAGAAAAAATAATTGGGTAGATGCATCTGAAGATAAAATCTCTCTAAAAATTTACCCTTCTGAACTTCCAGGAGAAAAAACTTTAAAACAAATCGGAGAAAATAAAATTCCTAAAAATGGAATTGATATAGATGACTTATCTAGTATTTTGAAAAGACCTGATTTTATAGTAGAGGATGTAATTAAGACAAAAGAAATATCCTTAACAGAAAATGCCAAATTGATTAAAATAACTACTGGTTCATCAAGCGCAATTAATGTTGAATCTAAAGTACCTGATGTGTTTGTTGCAAGAACTCATCCTCTTAAAGACACAATTGACGAAATTCGTGAAATTTTTGTTACATTAGGTTTTACAGAAATTATTGGCAGTATGACTCAGCCCAGCTTTTGGAATTTTGATGCATTGTTTACTCCACAAGATCATCCTGCAAGAAGTATCCATGACATATTTTTCTTAAAAAGTCCTCAACACGGAACATTATCGGACAAACAAATTATTGAGAATGTAAAGGTAACACATGAAAATGGCTGGGTAACTGGATCAAGGGGATGGGG
>JACRND010000046.1 GCA_016234975.1 Nitrosarchaeum sp.
AAAGAAATTTTTGGAAAACAATTAGGAATAATTGTATGCGGGAAGTGGGATTTGAACCCACGAACTCCTAGAAGATAAGGATCTGAACCTTACGCCTTTGACCAGGCTGGGCGACTCCCGCAATCTGAATTTTTGAAATCTAGAATAAGTTTCTTTATTATACTGTTTTAATTAAAATACATCAGATTAACTAATTACATGTAAAATGGAATTCAGAGAGATTTATTGTAGTAATTGTAAAAAGATTCTAGGACGTTATAACATAAAATTCTACAGTGATGATAAAATTGGTGAAATATTGAATACTCACCACATATCTCACGTACGGAGTGGTCATCAAGTTACAATAAGAAAAGTGAACAATAACATTGGATCATAACTTTAATTTTTCAATAGCTTCAGTTAAGGTAGAAATCCTTTGAATATTTTGATCAGAGATGTGTTGATTCCAGGGTTGTGAATATAGAAAAACATTTTTTTTACGTTTTAAAAATTTAATTGCATTCAGTGGAGAATCATCAATAAAAACATCATAATCTAAATCTGCTTTCATAGGACCATCAATTACTGAAACATAATTTTGATAAGTTACATCGTGCAGTTTGAGCCAGTTTTTTACAAAAGAATCAGTTGAAAGTTCTCGAGCTGTAACAATGTCAACTTGTCCAAAATCTGAAAGATTTTGTGTAAGTATTGACAAATTATCTTCTGTTGGAGGAATAGAGCCCAATTTGTGATATCGTCTTTAGAAATACTAGGTCTAATTTTATTACTGTAAATTAGCCATGATTCAATTACATCGGCTAGTACACCATCAACATCCAAAGCAATTTTCAATTTTATTACCTATTATTCATTAGATTTTTGGAATTCATCTAAAAGATTTTTTTGATGTTTACTAAGTTTTTTTGGAATATTAACAACAATTCGTATGTATTGATCTCCTCTACTTCTTGAATTCATATGTGGTACACCTCTGCCTTTTAATTTTATGATGGTATTTGGTTGACTGCCAGATTCTACTTTAATTTTTTCAGTTCCATCCAAAGTTGGAACTATGATTTCACGACCTAAAGCAGCATCAACCATAGACACATCTTGATCATAAAAAATATCCATGCCATCTCTCTTGAATTTTTGGTGAGATTGAACCCTAATTCTAACAATTAAATCTCCATTTTGTCCACCAGGCATTTCATTTCCCTCTTCTGGAACAGTATAATCACCAGTATCTACACCTGGTGGAATATCAAATGATATTTTTTTAGTGCCTTTCTTTCTGCCGTTTCCCTTACATTCACTACATGGCGTTTGTATCATTGAGCCTTGCCCCCTACATGTTGAGCATGGCTCTACTGTAACAAATGATGCAAATCCCATGCTTCTACTTTTACGTACCTGACCTTGACCATTACATGTTGAACAAGTATTCTTCTTTGTACCCGGTTTACACCCAGAACCATTACAGATTTCACATTGTATTTCTTTTTGTAAATTAATTTCCATTTTTTTGCCATGAAGAACATCTTCAAGTGTTACTGAAGTTTCATAAAGAATATCGGAACCTCTTTGTTGTCTATAACTAGATCCTCCTGTTCTACCAAAGAGAGATTCAAAAATCGAATCAAACCCACCGCTTCTACCAAATAGATCACTAAAGTTACCTTCGGCACCTTGAAAAATATCATCGTTGCTATATCTTCCATCTACGCCAGCATGACCATGTTGATCGTAAACTTTTCTTTTTTCAGGATCCGAAAGAACGGCATATGCCTCAGAAATTTCTTTAAAGTGCTCTCCAGCTTCGGCAGATTTGTTACGATCAGGATGAAATTTTAACGCCAATTTCCTATATTGTGCTTTGATTTCATCAGATGGAGATGTTTGGGAGACCCCTAAAACTTCATAATAATCACGTTTTGCAGCCATAAATCATCCTTTAATTGTAATTGATGTATAAATTGTGGAATTTGTTAGTTTTTAGCTTCATCAGTTGAGGATGATTCAGAATTTTGCTGGGCATTATTTTGTTCTTGTTGACTATCTGCTCCAGCTTGTTGGTCTGAACTAGATTGAGATGCAGCATTTTTGTAAAGTTCGGTTGTAATTTCATTTACTAGTGATTTTAAAGTATCCAGTTTTGGTTTAAGTTCAGAGATTTCCTTATCAAGTGATTCTTTGACTTCTTTTACAGCATCAGTAATTTTAATTCCCTGTTCTTGTGAGATTTTATCTTTAAGATCATGATTGACGAGTTTTTCAACGGTGTAGATAAAACTTTCAGCTTCATTTTTTAGGTCAATTTTTTCTTTTTTCTTTTTATCTTCATCAGAGAATTTTTCAGCATCTTCTTTTAGTTTTTCAATCTCTTCTTTTGATACTTTGGAGTTAGATGAAATGGTGATTTTTGCTTCCCTTTTTGTGACAAGATCTTTAGCAGCTACATTGATTATTCCATTTGCATCAATGTCAAATTTTACCTCAATTTGAGGAATGCCTCTTGGAGCAGGCGGTAAGTCTGTAAGATTAAAACTTCCCAAAGAAACATTATCATT
>JACRND010000037.1 GCA_016234975.1 Nitrosarchaeum sp.
AAACCTTGGTCAGGTCTTGAGCGTGGTTATGGTATTTTTCTTAACGACTTGTCTCCTGAACAGGCAGCAGAAAAACTAGGTGCATCTTGCAGAAAAGAATTGGCCAATCTAGTTGGTATTGTTTGAATAGTTTAATTATCAACTAGATTTTGTTAATATCATGTCACTAGAAAAATGGTCTGCAATTGCAAGTATTGGGTTGTTTGCAATGTTTGTTGGAGAAATGATTTCAATCTATCATTTTATGACTGATGTTTCTGCCAATCTTGAATTTGGTGTTGCATTTGATCCAACACCAAAAATTCTTCAATTCATTTCAATTGGGGTGGCACCTGCATCTATTCTAGCTGGACTTTCATTTATCCTGTCAAAACGTTATGGGTCTAAACAAATTGGTTCTATGATTCTTGGTGGCGGAATAATTCTGTTAATTGGAATGGCGTATTGTTATACTCTTTTAGGTAAACTTGTTGTTTCATACGTAACTGACTCTGTAATTATAACTCCGCCACTCTTCATGGGCATATCTATTCCTATAATGATAGTTGGAATTATTCTAATAAAAACAAACAAGAAACGCCCAAAAAAAGAATATTTCTAAACATGATCAAATCTTAGTGCGTTTGCATTATGTTTGAAACCTAATTTTTCATAAAATGGCTTTATCTCATCCGCACAATCCAAAATAGTTTTGTAACATCCTTGATCTTTTGCATATCTTAATAGATACATGATAATTTTTTCCCCTATTCCCTTTCTTTGATATTCTTTGTCTACGACAACATCCTCTATGTGACCAACCTTGCCTCCATTATGAATAAACTTGGTTTCTATTAGAAGTGTGGTTGAACCCACTACTTTCCCTTCTATCACTGCCACTGCAATAATATGTTCTGGATTTGAATTTATTTTATCAAATATTTTTTCTGCCATTTTCTTATCTATGTTACTCGCTTGACGTAGTGAATCTAATGTCAATAAAAAACCATTCCACAGATCTTCTTTTTGTAATTTTCTAATTGTTATGTTACTCATTTTTTCTTATCATATGTTTCCTAGTTTTTGAAGATATTCTTGATTTGCTTTTTTATATGATGCTTTGTTTCCGATATCCAGGAATCCTTTTTTGGAAACAATACTGTTAATTGGTTTCTTTTTAGCCATGGCTTTTTTAATTACATCGTCCATTCCATACGGTATGTTTTTTGGAATTAGGTCCATCACATCTGGCTCCATTACATAGCATCCCATGTTGATATTTACCTTGATTTCTGGTTTTTCATTCCATGCAATAACCTTGCCTGTTTTGGTAGTTTCAATCACTCCATATGGCAGATTTGTTTTGTATTCATACAAGCTCATTGTTACAAATGATTTTTTTTGCTTATGTTGATTTATCATACTTCGTAAATTGAAATCAAATATGGAATCTCCATACATACAGACAAAAGTATCGTCAATGAATTTTTCAGCTGTTTTAAGTTGACCAGCTGTAGCTAATGGTCTATTGGAAACTGCATACTCAATACTCACTCCAAATCTCTTACCGTCTTCAAAATAATCTTCAATTGTTTTCCTTAGATAGCTGACACATAATACCACTGATTTTATGCCATTTTTTCTTGTCCAACTGACTAGGTGTTCTAAAATTGGTTTTTCTCCTAATGGCAACATTGGCTTTGGAAGAAATGTTGTATATGGCTGCAGTCTTGTACCTAGTCCCCCTGCAAGAATTATTGCTTTCATAAGTTTCTATTTGAGATATGACTATTTATGTTCAAGTATGGATTTCTGTTATACTTTAAAATTAAATAAACAGTCTTGAAATTTTTTCAATAATCAACGTGGGCGTTTTGGCAAAAATTATTATCATCGGCTCTTTTCCAAAATCTCCTCTATGATAAATAACATCTGGTGGTTCTTCAGAATTTTTTATTGCATATTTTACTCCCCACTCTATGGACGACCCTTCTTTATTTTTGACATTCTTGGGTTCTGTACTTCTATCATAACTGAAAATAAGCAATCCTCCCTTCCTTAATTTTGAAATAGTTTCTTTATTGTATTTTAAATTGATTGCCGCACGTATATCTGGATATTTTTTATTTATTGTAAGTAATGCCGTTGCAACATGTTCTGATCCTCCATATGATAAATGCCCTGCAACTGTGACTGTGTCTCCCGTTTTTACGATTCTGCCTAATACTCCTAGAATGTCTTTAATTGATTTTGGATTTTTTTTTGAAAAGACAAAATTTGTTTGACATTCTGGAATGCTTTTGTAAATGTTTTTAATTTCTACTAACTTGTTGATTGCATGAGCATTTTTAATTGAATTGTATGTGAATTGTTTTGAAAATTTCACTGCTTTTTTTAGTGATTTTCCACTAGCAAGTGAAAATAACAGCGATGCTGAGTAATTACATCCACTCCCATGGTTGATTTTTGAAATTTTTTTACCAGATACTTTGTACTGGTTTTCTCCCTCACGTATAAAATCTAAAATTTGATCCTTTTTTATCTCTAATCCTGTAATCACGATATTTTTTACACCCATATTTTGAATTTCTTGAGCTGCTTTCTGAAGTGATTTTTCTGAGTCAATTTTGATTTTTGATAAAAATTCTGCTTCAAATTTATTTGGTGTGATGACTGTAGCCAATGGAATCAAAAATTTTTTAAAATCGATGATGGCTGTTTTTTCAATAAGTAAACCTCCTGTGGTGGATTTTATTACTGGGTCTACCACAATTGGGATCTTTGTATTTTTTAATTCTCTGTAAATTGTTTTTATTATTTCTGAATTGTACACCATTCCAATTTTAATTCCATCTATTTTGAAATCTGAAATTACTGAGTCTAGTTGGTTTTTCAATATTTTTTGCGATACTGGTTCAACCATCCCAAAATTAGAAGTATTCTGACCTGTTATTGCGGTAATCACTGTTAATCCATGAACATTTAACGAATCAAACGTTTTGATATCGCTCTGTATGCCTGCTCCTGATGATGGATCAGAACCTCCTATAGAAAGTAAATTCATGCTGTCTTTTCAAAACTACTTGTCCTAATCTATTTTTCCTTTTAATTATGATTTTTATTTTTTTGAATCTCTCTAAACATATGTTTTTTTGATTTGATTTATGATCACAATAGAGCATTTATAGATCTAAATTAATTTTTATTTGTTAATTTGGATAAAAAGAAAATTCCTTTAATGGGTGATACTCCTGATGAATTACTGTGTACTGTATGTTTGTTACCCATGCAATACCAAAAGAAAATAAGCAATGTTTTTCTTTGGCAATGTTTCAAGTGCGGTAAAAAATATTTTATCTCTGACAATTCTGCTGATTATAATGTTACGGAAACTTGGAGCTCAACTAAATAGAAAATATAACTGATATAGAATTTCTTAAATCTGAAATTCGTAAAATACCTACCTTTAATTTCATCTAAGATGAAATTGATGTAAAGAGCAGATAAAGTTAAACAACTTTTTAATCATGATGATTCTGAACGTATGATCACGTCTAATTTAGAAAAAATCTCATAAATTATATCTGAATGTTTGAATTTACCTTCTTGTTTATCATTATAATCGTTAACACATTCGGGAATTTGTTATGAAACCTGTTTAATACATTAAAAAGAACAAAACTTGTCTTTGAAGTTCTCTACAATAGTAATGCATTTTTTACCATTCTCCTTAATGCCATTTGCTCATTCAAGCATATGGCATCGATCAATTTTTTGATTATATTGCTAAGAATTTTTTGGTATTCATAATGTTCCTATGTTTCTCATGATTGTTTAAATCAGGCAAAAACATAGATTATTTCATGGGTACTCAAATGAGTGCAGCACGAAGAGGTGTTGCTACTGAGGAAATGAAAAGAGTGGCAAAAGATGAGGATGTCACATTAGAATGGTTGATTCCTAAGGTTGCAAGTGGCTCAATTATTATTCCTAGCAATAATGTTAGACATCAAAAAATTCACAATGTTGGAATTGGCAAGGGTCTCAAAACAAAAGTGAATGTCAATATTGGTACTTCCACACTCAATGTAAACTTGGAAGAAGAGATTGAAAAAGCAAAGGTTGCAGTAAAATATCATGCAGATACAATGATGGATTTAAGCGATGGTGGCGATGTTAGAAAAATACGACAAACTTTGTTAGAAGTTGCACCAATAACATTTGGAACTGTACCTATCTATGAAGCATATCATTATGGTGTGGAAGTTCATAAAAATCCTTTAAACTTAACTGAAGATGATTTTTTAAATGCGTTTGAAAACAATGCAAAAGATGGTGTTGATTACACCACGATTCATTGTGGCATTACAAAAGATATGGCAAAAAGAATTCTAAAAGTCAAAAGATATGGCGGTGTTGTAAGTAAAGGTGGAACAATTACTGCTGCATGGATGTTAAAACATGATAAAGAAAATCCGTATCTAACACATTATGACTATCTTATTGAGATTGCTAAAAAATATGATGTCACGTTTAGTTTAGGTGATGCATTACGACCTGGATCTATACTTGATTCTCATGATGAACTTCAGGTTCAAGAAATGATCAATGTAGCGCAATTAACCAAACATGCTCACGAGCAAGATGTTCAAGTAATGGTAGAGGGTCCAGGACATGTTCCTTTAAACGAAGTAGCAGCTAATGTTAGATTAGCTAAATCATTAATCGGAGATGTTCCTTACTATGTTTTAGGTCCTTTGGTAACCGATGTTGCGTCTGGACATGATCATATTGCAAGTGCTATTGGTGCCGCTGTATCTGCAAGTGAAGGTGTGGATTTATTGTGTTATCTTACTCCTTCTGAACATCTAGCATTGCCAAATGCTGAAGAAGTTAAAGCTGGTCTGATTGCATATAGAATTGCTGCACATGCAGCTGATTTAGTGAAGATTCGTGACAAGGCAATAAAATGGGATATGGAAATGACTGAAGCTCGTCGTACATTAGACTGGGAAAAACAAATTGCGTTATCTATTGACCCTGAGGAAGCAGCTAAAATCCATAGTCGAACTGGTCAACGTCCTGGAAATAATGTCCCATGTACAATGTGTGGTGGTGCATGTGTCTATGTGATGTTGCCCCAACAAAGAAAATACGAAAAAGAAGAAAAATTACAACAAATTTTGTAATACTTTTTCAAGACTAGGAACTGTATTGTAATTTTTCAATTCATCTATTGTAATCCATATGTATTCTGAATTTTCCCAATTTAGTTTTATATCTGGATTTTTTGCTTCAAACAAAAATGGAAATATCTCCCACTCATGATTTTCATATTGTGGCGAATTCACTCTTAATTTCTCTGCAGCTTTTACAAATCTGATCTTATCTTCAGAAATACCTGTCTCTTCATAAATTTCGATTTTTGCTCTTGTTAATGGGATTTCATTTTTTTCTATAATTCCGCTAATTCCTGCCCAAAGACCTTTCATGGTTTTTACTTTGTTGCTTCTTCTTAGAATGAGTAATTTCTGATTATCTTGAATAAAAGATGTTACAATCTTGGTTGAGCGCATTTCTTTTATTTTTCAATTGCATTTACCATTTTTGTCAATTTTTTATATGATTCCTCTAAATTTGTATTTGCTGAGAGTTTTTCTTGACAAGCCTTAATGTAATTTATCACTTCTTCTGTTTTTGATTCTTGTACTGCTGTAAGTAGTCTTCCTATGTCTTTCCAAAGCTCTTCTGCAACTCTTCTAATTTCTGGATTTGCAATAATTGTTTCAATTAATTCTGGCGATTCTGTCATGATACTTTCGGCTAGAATTTTTTGAACTCTAAAAGTTGTTCCAGACATTTTTTCTGTTAATGACATTTTTTCATCTTTTGAAATTATATTTGCAAAAACAAGATTCATCAAATGTGTTAATCCTAAGATAACTGCAATTTTTTTATCATGCTCGATCGCATCAATCGTTACAAAATTTGCTCCCTCAAAAAGCTCTTTTGCAACTGCTAATTCTTTTTTATCTTTTTTTTCTTGAACTGAAATTATGTTTTGTCCTTTGATTGATTTTGCTCCAGGTCCAAACATAGGATGAATGCATATTGGATTGATTTTTGCTGGCATTTTTGCCAATGATGTTACTACTTTAGATTTTTCAGATGATATTTCAATTAGATATGTGCCTCTCTTCATTTCTTTTGCAATCAATCTGATTATTTCAGGTGTTCTTCTTGTAGGTGTGCACAACACAACATAATCTGCTTTTAGAATTCCTCCTACTAATGAATCAGCTTGAATAGTTCCTTTCCCTTGACTTTTATTTTCAGTATCATACCCTGTTACCTCGAAATCGTTTGCTAAAAAATATTTTGCAAACCATTGCCCCATTTGACCTCCTATCCCAATTATTGTAACTTTCTTTTTCATTGCTTATCTCTCAT
>JACRND010000038.1 GCA_016234975.1 Nitrosarchaeum sp.
AATTGGATTCACTATTGCAGGAAAACAAAAAGAGTTCAGAGTATAAGATCAGAATTTAAAAAAATGGTCTAATTTTTCAATTTAGCGTTTTCTTTTTCCAGCGAATCTACTATTTCATGTAAAAAAATCAGCTCTTGTTCCAAATGACGGGTTTTATCTCTCAGTCCCTCATTTTCATCAGATAACATGTTTTTAATTTCAGTTAATTTTTTAATTTCCACATTTATGTCTGAAACCATCTTTTCATGTTTTGATTCCCTTTGTCTTATTAGTTGTAAATACCACGAAAGTTCATCATCATGAGATCTTAGAAACGTTGTCAAATCTTGAGTTGGTAGATCTTTAATCTGATTCCATTCTGGACACAAATGAGTCATAATTTTTCATATTCATATTTGATTATATATTTGAATTCTCAAGTTTGGTTTAGAAATTGGTGTTGTAATCTATCTTTTTGTGTATCTACTTTAACTCTGGAAATTGGAATTGTATCATTTCTTTTTGTGCGTATAATTCAGTGATGTGTGATTCTTTCCGATTAACTCATCTTTTGAATATTTTGAGACCTCTTCAAGTTTTAAGATCAGATCAAATTTTAATGAACGAATCTTAAAATTTCGTGCTAAAAATAGACATGTATGAAAATGCGAGCCATGGTACTATCTGAATGTGCCCCAATTGAGACTAACCCATTAAAGCTAACAGAAATTGACAGACATGAAATCAAAAAACAGGATGAAATTTTATTAAAAATTGAGGCATGTGGAGTTTGCCACTCACAGCTGCACGGAATTGAGGGGGATTGGAAAAATATTGGGATTCCGCCCACTTTGCCTACAGTCCCAGGTCACGAGGTAGTAGGCAAGGTAGTTGAAGTTGGCAGCAGCGTTACCAAATTCAAGATAGGAGACAGGGCAGGAATAACACCATTACTTGAGGCTTGCAAAGTATGTCAGTATTGTAAAGAAGGAAAAGAACATCTTTGTGAATCATCAATAATTACCGGAGAGTCACTCAAAGGAGGATATGCAGAATACATTACAGTGTCAGAAGATTTTGCAACAAAAATTCCGGAAAGAATGAAATCAGAATATGCTGCACCGTTGTTCTGTGCAGGAATTACCGCATACAAGGCAGTAAAAGCTGCAGAACCTCAATCGCACAAAAAAATAGGCATATTTGGTATTGGAGGAGTTGGTCACATGGCAGTACAATTTGCAAAAATAGAAGGATGCGATGTCATTGCATTTTCACGTAGCAAAAATCATTTGGATGTTGCAAGGAAGTTGGGAGCAATAGACGCTATGACTTTTTCTGAAACTCAAGAATTTCTAGATGAATTAAAGAAGAGACACGGAATGCTAGATGCCGCAATAGTTTTTGCACCAGCAGACATAGTAACCGATGTTGCAATCAAGTCAGTAAAGAGAGGAGGGTTAATCATAATTGCAACGGTAGGTAAAAACCCGCCATTTTTTGCCTTTGATGAAAAGACAATTCGTGGAACTGTGATTGGATCAACAAAAGATATGGAGCAAGTAATCAAAATATGTAATGAGAAAAATATTACAGTCATCACAGAAACGTATCCGTTAGAAAAAGCAAATCAAGTTCTCAAAAAACTAAAAGATTCACAAATTCAAGCAAGAGCTGTATTGATGCCATAGACAAGCGTGTCTTTCAGTATAGCATGGAACTAAAATAATCTTGGAGAAACACAGTCAAATATCAAAGAAGGAGACTATATAGATTATTGAAACACTATAGGGTTACAAGAAAACACTACGATCTGATTATACCACCATATTACAAATAGAATTCATGGTAAATACATCAGACATACTAGAAGTAGATGATTTTATTGAAGGCGAATTAGAATACGACGATGATGGGGCATATTATGGAGAATTAACAATGGATTCTACATCTTGTGTTTTAGAAAAATAAATCTGGAATCTAATCGCTAATTAATTCATCAAGAATATCGTCTAGATCCTGTTTCCACAGTTCTATAATTTTCATCTCGTGTTGAAGAATTTCCTTGTCCATCTCATCAGGATCATCTTTATCATGTAAGTTAATTTGAGAAATGAGACCAAGAAGCAGATTTTGTTTTTCTTGGATTAAATCTATTGCACTGTCAACAGTCATGTGTTTTCTATATGCGATATCAACTTAAGGATTTATCAAATAAAAATAATTAATTGGATTTTCTATTCAATATGAAAAAGTATTTCTGTGCGATGTCTCAAGATTGTAAACTTTGAAGTTATGTCTGAAAAAACATCATAAATCAAATACATTTGAAATCAATTATTAAAATCAGAAGATTCCTGCAAATAATTCCAGGCGTTTTCCATTCTCTATTGCAATTGTCTTTAATTCATTAATTAGGGAAATTCTAACATTACGTTTTAGGTGGGTTCTGTCTATTACAAAGTCCTTGTCACTTAAAATGCATTCACGTATTTTTTCAAAGAATTTGGTTGTAATGTAATCGAATTTTTTTTTATTTTGAATATAGTTAAACGCCTCAGTGTATGAAATGCCCATACTTTCTGCCAATTGCTCAAGTATGGAATCCGTAGAACATACAATGTATTCCTTATGAGAATTCACCCATGTAGTTTTGCCAGAGCCTGAAACTCCAACCATAAGTATTCCTTTCACAGTTTAACATGAATTATAACAAATATTTGGGTATAAACCAATACTAAAATACAAAATCAGAACGAAATTTATGTCAATTCTGATTTAAAAAACAATTTTACAATAGTTTAATTACAACACGGTTTCTCCAAGGTTTAGAAAGATATGTCATTCGATAGAGAACGAGAAATGTACAAAGCGACTTGTGGCGACTGTGGAAATGAATGTCAAATACCATTCAAACCAAAAGACGACAGACCTGTTTATTGCAGAGAATGTTTCC
>JACRND010000039.1 GCA_016234975.1 Nitrosarchaeum sp.
TACAAGTGATGATACTTTTTGTGCTTCTACCATGTTTATCAGCTCAATATGAAAAATTTAATCCTTCCTAAGACTCACTTGACAGTTTTAGATAGTTGGCGTCGACAGTTACTGGTAATTGATAAGATGCATCTAATAGAACTACAGTTGCTTCTTCTTTATCTACATCTATTCTAGTGATTGTGGCTTTCATTCCTTTGAATGGACCGCCGGTGATCTCAACTATGTTATCTACTGCTAATTGTGAAACTGTGGATTTCTTTATCAAATATCCTTCAATGTCTTTAAATTCTAATTCTCCTCTGAGTTGACCACGAATATGTCTAACTCCTTCTACTGCCATGTATGCATCACTAGGATTTATTGCCTCAATTACAACATAGCCTTTTAGATTGTCTACTAATAATACTGACTGAATATTAATTTTATTGGCATTTGCCTTTGCTTCCAATAATCTCATAACTACTTTCTCTTGACCTCCTGTGGTTCTTATTGCAAAAAGATGAGATTTAATTTCCTCGGACAATTTTATCTACCAAACGTAATTACAGAAAAGACAAAATGAATTGTAAAGCCAATAGCACCTACTCCTGCAATTCCTATTAATACCAATCTGAGATGCTGTTGATACTCATCACGATCTGGTTTTTTAGCCATTTTCAAAGTATTAGCCATATTTTTCAAAGTCTGCTGGGGGTTCATTGTTGGAAATTAATAAGGTGTCCTTATATCTCTTATCTCATGGAACTACTTGTAGCATACCGTGATGACCCTGCGGGATACAATATGGCAAAATTTCTTTCTCAAGAAATGACGCAAGATGGTGAAATTTATCGAGGCAAATACTATGATTTACTAATAATCCGGACTCCTGCAATTTCTGCTGATTGGCTAGAGGAAAAATATAATTATGATGGATTTGTTTTTCTCTCAAAACATGCCGCAGAATCTGGCGTTTTAGCTCTTACTTGCCATAGCACTGGCAATTTTTCAGAAGCCAAATTTGGAGGAAATGATAGACAGGTAGCAATCCCTCATCCATACATCCAAAAAGAATATCTTCAAACACTTTGGAAAAATAAATCACAGTTCTCCGATTTTCAAATTACCATCGAAGCTACGCATCATGGACCTACCGCACTGAGTAAACCCACTATCTTTATTGAAATTGGCACAACAGAAAAACAATGGACAGATGCTTCCTTATGTAATTCCGTTGCTGTTTTAGTGCATATGTACCAAAACATGCACTTGACAATATTGATGAAGATTTATTTTTACATATTTTGGAACAAAACAAGATGGCAAAAACTGTTCTTTTGGATTGGGGGGGACTAGGTTCCAACAAACAAAGATTAACTGATTTTCTAAATAATACCGATCTTGAGGTAATCAAACTTTGAATCTTGATAAAAAAATCTACAAAAAATTACTTGAGGTACCTAAAGGAAAAATAACCACATATGGTGAATTGGCAAAAGCTGTTGGTTTGAAAAATGGACAAAGAGCAGTTGGTAAAATCATGAACAAGAATCCTTACCCAGTAATAATTCCATGTCATAGAGTTGTAAAATCTAATGGTAGAATTGGTGGGTATGCATATGGTGAAGAGATTAAATCAGATATGTTGACCCGAGAGGGAATTGTAATAAAGAATGGTAAGATTTTTGATTTAGAAAATAAGATTTATCGATTCTAACCCTTTCTCTTGGAAATCATTTCTTCCATCAATGTTCTTAGGTGGGCTTTATTTCTTACAGTATTTCCACCCACTTTTTTGTAAAGTATCCAAAATTCTGGATTTGTTATCTCTTTTCTATCTTTAGCAATTTTTAGCAATCTTCTCAATGCACGAACTTTGGCAACGTAAACTTCTTTCTTTCCTACTCTTGCACCCTTTCTGCCTTGTTTTGACCCCTGAGTTGTTCCTCTTTTATTTTTTTGAGCTTTTTTAGTATGTGCTCTTCCTCTTGAAGTTCCAACAATTGATTTTATTTTAATTTTTTTTGCTGTAATTAAACTACGTATGTTTTCTCTGGTGATTGCATCAGCTACATCATCGAGATGATCCGAATCGAATTTTACTCTGTGAATTCCAACACCGGTAACTCGCGCTACCAGTCTTTTTTTAGCTTTAAGATTTACTACCACTTGCACTCACTCTCGCATTAAAAACTTTGAATTTATTTTCCATTGCTTTTGTAATGATTTCTTTTCTTTTTCTAGTACCAACACCATGTCCAAACCTTACTCCATCTGTTTTTGGGTTTAGTTTTTCCAAGTCACTTATTGTATAGACTAGATTATCTGTATATCCTGAAGGATGTAATCCTTTTGCTTCTTTTGGTCCTCCATAACCTACTTTGACAAGTCCTGGACGACCTCTGCTTTTTTGTTTTCTTTGATGATGATCAATTCCTTTTGGTTTTCTCCAATTCGTCTGAAGTCTAACATAACGCCAACTTTCCGGTCTGATAAAATCTGGGTTGTGTTCTTTAGCTTCTTGTCTTTTAGCTAGCTTCTCTTTATTGATCGGCATTAGATTGACTCTTGAAATTTTAAATAAATACGTTCCTAGATGAAAAAATCATTTGATAGGAAAGAGATAATAAGGAAAATTAAGGCGGATCGAAATATCTCATGATTAAGCCTGGGATTATTATGATGATTGTTGATGGGGGTTACTTCCTCTGACCGAAGTAGTAGGTCCTGTTAAAACTGACAAATTTTTATCTCAAATACAAGATTTTGGAATAAATCCATCTAAAGTGTATCGTAATTTGAGCGTAGATGACCTAGTCAAAACTGCTGTTACTCGAAACGAAGGTGTGATAAATTCTACTGGCTCTCTTTCTGTAAATACTGGAAAATACACTGGAAGATCTCCTGATGATCGATTCATTGTATATGATGATAAAACACACGACACAATTGATTGGGGAAAAATTAATCATCCATTTCAAAGTGATAAATTTGAAAAAATTCTTGAAAAAATGAAACATCTTGTAAATGGATTACTGTAATGTGTATTAATAATTTTGAAGCAATACCTAAAATTGATAGTACCACATCAAATGTTTTCATCTTGATTTATTTGACTAGAAAAATTGTTTTGATTGGAGGAACTCAGTACGCAGGTGAGATGAAAAAATCCATGTTTGGAGTAATGAATTTTCTCTTACCTGAACGTGGTATATTTCCAATGCACTGTTCTGCAAATATTGGAAAAAATGGTGATACTGCTTTGTTTTTTGGGTTATCTGGTACTGGAAAAACTACTCTCTCAGCTGATCCTAATAGAAAATTAATTGGGGACGATGAACATGGATGGTCTAATAATGGAACATTCAATTTTGAAGGAGGATGTTATGCAAAATGTATAAATCTCCGCCAAGACGCAGAGCCCGAAATATGGAATGCAATAAAACCTGGGGCTGTACTAGAAAATGTTGTACTAAATGACAACATTCCTGATTATGATGATAACCGACTAACTGAAAATACACGTGTAGCATATCCTTTGGATTACATTCCAGGTGCAGTAATTCCTAGTGTAGGTGGTCATCCAAAAGTAATTGTATTTCTAACTGCAGACGCATTGGGTGTTTTGCCACCTATATCTAGACTAACAAAAGAAGGCGCAATGTATCATTTCATGTCTGGCTACACTAGTAAATTAGCTGGAACTGAACGTGGAATCAAAGAACCAAAATCTGTATTTTCAGAATGTTTTGGAGCACCGTTTATGCCTAGACCTGCATCTATCTATGCAAAACTCCTTGGAGAAAAAATCAATAAACATAATACAGTTGTTTACCTTGTTAATACCGGGTGGTCTGGTGGACCATATGGTATTGGTACAAGAATCAAGATAAAATATAGTCGAGCAATGGTAACTGCTGCTCTTACTGGCGCACTTGACATTGTAAAGTATCGACATGATGATTTATTCAATTTGGATATTCCAGTCGAAGTTCCAAATGTTCCATCTGAAATACTTGATCCAAAAAATACCTGGTCAGACAAAGATTCATACAAACTTTCTGCAAAAAAACTAGCTCAGATGTTTGTTGAGAATTTTAAGAAATTTCATAATGTTTCCCCTGAAATACTAAATGCAGGTCCTAAATCTTAATCTGCAGATGTTTTTCTTATTGCTGTAACTCCAACAACTCCTACAATTATGATAATTCCT
>JACRND010000082.1 GCA_016234975.1 Nitrosarchaeum sp.
AAAATGAATCTGTAATTGATTTTAATTCCAAAGAAATCTTTTCAATCTCTTTTCTTTTTGTATCTACTAAATCATGATGATGACTTGCAGTAATCTCTTGCTTGCAAGTGGGACACGCATTTCCTAAATTAGAAAACTCTGCAATCTCTTTTTCCAAAGACTGTATCAAAGTCTGCTTTTGAATCTTCTGGTCATTTACCTTTTCTAGTTTCTCTTCTAATTCTTCGGAGAATCTCTTTAGTGACTTTTTCTCATTTTCCAAATCTCTTAAAATATTTTCAAGTGAATATTTGTCTGAATTTATCTTCTCCCCCAGTGCCTCTTTTATCTTTGAAATGTCATTTTGAATATTCTCTTTTTCTGATTTTACTTTGATCAACTCATTGTTGATTCCCTGGTATTTTTTTATCTCAATTACTATCTCTGGCAGACTTTTTGTTGTATCTGGTTTTTTTATCTCTAATAACTGGCTTAATTTCTCATTGTTTTGAGTTAATTCTATTTCTGATTCTGCAAACTCTTGCTCTATTTTTTCTATTTGTGATTTCAAGTAATCTATTTTTTCCTTAACGTTCTCTTTTTTTGATTCCAGTTTTGTTTTCTTGTTGTTTTTTATCTGTAATTCTTTTAATTCAAAACTTTTGATATTCTCTATTTTTTCAAATTCCTTTTTCTTTTCTTGTAATTTTGCAATATCTGAATTCACTTTGGCAATTAATTTCTCAGATTCATCAATCTGTGATTCCAATTCAGAAATATTGACAAATTTTTGCTGCAGTACTGCCATGGATAAGCGAATCTCATTTGTTATCTCCCTGGCATTTGCCTGCGCAATGCTGTAATCCTCAATTCCAAATGCCTTTCTGATTGTCTCAAGGCGCTTTTTGGAATCTGCAAGTACCTCCTTCATGGCTTCCTGGGGCGTAAATATGGCATATCGAAATATTCTGCTCTCAGCCGTAGGCTCTGCAGGCTCGTTAAACTTGAGAATCTGCAATACTCGCTGCTTTAACTCAGACGGTGATAACGGCTCTGTGACATCGCCTGTTTTTATCCAGGAATTTTTTGGATCCTGGCTGACCCCGCCGCTTTTTCTTTTCAGAGTACGTTTTATCTCGTACTTTTCTCCATCCACTGAAAATTCTAATATGACATGACCTGATTCTGATTTTTTTGCCAACAACGACTCTGCTTTCTGAGACCCAAGACCAAACAGTGCAAATTCAATTGCCATTAGTATGGTTGATTTTCCAGAACCAATGTCTCCTTCAAACAAAGAAATTCCACGAGGAAATTCAATCTCCTCATGTGCATAACTGCGAATGTTTTCAATTATTATGGAATTAAGAAGCATCTGTATCTATTCCCAATACGCCAAAAGCATTTTCTTTAATTCTTGCATTATAGTCTGCAGTCTTTTCATTTTCTAATTTTTGCTGTATCAATCCTGCAAGCAACTTTTTTGCCAGTTGCACACCAGATTCACCAAGAAGATTTTTTTGCTCAAATCTTAACTGCCCAATGTTTTCAGTAAACACATTATTTTCAATCTCTTCTTTATTTGCCCCCTTTGCCTCTGTGATACAATACTCTTTTGATGTCAGTTGATTTTTGTTAATGTTTACAACCAGTGCACCTTTCTGATTTAGCTCATCTCTGATTGCAGAAATGTCTACATCTGCAGTCTTTCCTTTGGTCATCTCTCCTTGTACTTTTATTATTACTACTTGTTGCGCAGGATCAATCTCTCTTATCTTATCTTGCAGTTCCTTGTTGACAGATTCTGCCATTCTGTTTTCTGCATTTACCTCAATTATTTTGTAATGTGTATTTTGTATCTCTACAAATTCAACATTTTTTATTTTATCTTCAAATTCCACCAAAACAAAACCACGCTTTTGCCCTTTTGCATTATCTTCCAAATCACTGTGATATCCGGCAAACAATGCTCCAGGATATACAATTCTGGGATACCCGTCAAAATTCTGAGAGTTGAATTTGTGCATGTGACCCCCCGCGTAATAATCAAAGTTTCTTGGAAGCAGAGATAATGGCATATTCTCACCATCCATGCCTGACTCTGTCTTCATTTCACTAATTCCGCCATGAAACAAAAATATCTTAAAGCCAGATTCTGCCTCCAAAGACTCTCTGTCCAGTTTTTCATAATACTCGCGGTCTTTGCCTACCTTGAGTCCTGACAAGCCTGCAATCTTGACGCCAGTCTTTTCATCTACCAAAAAATCCAACTTGATTCTACCATCATCCAAGCTTGTCGCCTTTGTTACTTTGGTGATGTAACCTACTTCAGCCAGTAAATCAATTACTGAATTTGAAACAGGTGAGAAATCATGACTACCATAAACAACATACACTGGAATACTTGCATCATAAATTTGTCTAAACTTGGCAAATGCAAATTTTTGCACTCGCATCTCTGGAATATTTACATGAAACAAATCCCCTGGAATTAAAATAAAATCTACTTTGCAAGATATGCATTGATCCATTGCTCTCTCAAAAACTTCTTGCTCTATTTTCTGTAATGCTTCATGTTTTTGAAACCCCAGGTGTATGTCTGACAAATGCGCAAATCTCAATTAAAACACCTTTGTTTTTCCAGACTGTGTTAACACACCTTTCTCTCTTACAATATCTTCAAACAATGGAATCTTGATTGGCATTGCAAATGGCACAAAGATACTAGTAATGATTGCCTCCCCTTTGTCAAGACTGGCAATGTTCTTGTCATCCTCTGATAAGTCCTGAGATGCTGATGATATGATTGCCTCTCTTTCCTGTTTCATCTCGTTTCCTAAAATAATTTTAGTATTCATGTTTGCCAAGATACTGCGAGGAATCACACTACTTAGTTGTGTAATTGCAGTCAATCCGACTTTGAACTTGCGTCCTTCTTTGGCTATAGTGGAATAGATGTTGTCATTTTTTGTAGTCAACACATCCACTCCAATTACACGGGGAGCTTCCTCAATTACTACCGTAGCCACTGGCTTTCTTGTTAGTTCACCTGTTGCCTTGTATGCTTTGTATTTTTCAAATAATTTGGAAGCTATGATATTTCCAACAATTAATTCTGCTTCATCACCTAATCGAGATGTATCTAGTACGACAACTTTGCCCTGTTCGATATCTTTTACAATATCATCCACTGTGGTAAATCCCTTGGTTGCAGAATCAAATACCTCATGCTTTGATACCAAATGCCCTTCTTCATCCTTGACAAGACCCAAAATTAGGCGTAATTTACGCTGAATCACACCCATAGTAGCCGCTGCAATTCTGTCTTCTGCAGCTTCAGGCGATGTCAGCATTAGTGTAGTAAGCCAAGTGTCTCGCTGCTTCCAAAAGTAACTACGAATTGCCTGAAACTGGGCATCTGAAAAATCTACAATTCCTTCAAAGTGTTCCGGTCTAATTGATTGCAAATTAATTGTCAGTCTGTTTGCCCCTGCTGGTGGATTTGATGGAGTATAGTACACCAAATTCTCTCGAGCTCTTGTATGGTCCTTTAATCCCACTCCCTGTCGTCCAAAATATTCATCATGTGCATCAAGCACCAGTGCACCTACTTTGTTTGAATCAAGCACATGCCACAAAATAGTCTTTACCAAATTTGATTTTCCTCTGCCAGTAGTTGCTGGAATCAGTACATGGTGTGAAAACACATCTTCTGATGGCAGCCAAACTTCTGCCTCTTTGATTACTTTGCTTCCACTTCTGATATATCCGACAAAGATTGAATCTTTTTCTTTGTGCAAAAATTTCAGATCATCTTTTGTTATTAATCTTAATTTGTTAAAAAACGAAGGCAGTGACTTTGGAATCTTTACCTCTCCTTTTTCTTTATACACTCTAGCCAACGGTTTGATTCGAGCCAAAACATAATTTACGAACTCTGGCTCAAAGAACTGTGCATCCACTATTCCCTGCTCCAAGTTAACTCCTGACATCATCTGCTGCATCTTATCTTGGATTTGAGAGCCATACTCTAGTGCAAAAACCTGCAAGATCAAATATGAGCCATTCTCTTCTGATACCATCAGATCACCAATCTCCAAGTTGCTTCCAGATTTTTGGCGAATTATTATATCTCCAAATTTTCCGCCAACTACTTGTCCCACAACTGAAATCTCTTCCATTAGCTTGTCACTCCATTTAGCACATCATGTGCTCCTAAACTAGCGCCATACTTTTGCAATTTTTTCCACTCTGGATGTCTGAGCTGCTCTGCAAGTATGAATCCTTTGTACATGTTTAATTCATCCATTCTTACTTGGGCAAATCTGTCTGCATCAATTGCCCCATATGGATAACCAATCATGGCAACATCCTGGGAGTTTTCAGCCAGGCTCTCAAGCACAGAATTGAGCTCCTCTGGGCTCATCTTGGCAAACTGTTCCCGCAGTATCTCAAATCTAAAGACAAATCTTGATTTTGGATGAAACTTTACTACCATCATAAATCCTCTGTCATCTGCAGATACCTCTTCTGCGACTTTGACATACCATTTTCCAAATGTGACATCCTCTGCAATCTCTGATATTCTTGCCAACAATGGGTCACCAGATTCTGTAATTAATCGACTGGTCTTTGCCAATCCGCAAACAATTATTCCCTTTCTTTGCGCCAATTCGTATAGCCTGGCAGAATACTTTATCTCATTTTTAAAACCTGTCTGCAAAGAGCCATCCATAACTATGACATCGCCGCTATCCAACTCATTTTCAACTACATGAATTGCCAACTGCCATTCTGCAAATCTTCTCCCAAGTGAATTCAATCTAGCACCCTGCAAAATTGAAGTGCTCTCAGTCTTTGATGTTAGATCATTCTCAGATGGAAGATACTTTTTGTCTTCCAAACTATGTGGGAATAATCTTGTATCATAACTTACTTTCTTTTTTTTTTTTTTTTTGTGAATCTTTGATAGTACATATGAGAAAAATTGCACTCGCGGATTTGCTTTTGGTTTTACTCTCTTTTTGCCCTGGAATAATGAAAAGTACACCCGATTAATTGTGATCAAAAAGTTTGGCGACTCTTCTAATGGTGCATCTCCACCATCAACAAAGGCAATCTTTCTGTGTGTAGTGATCGGTTTTATCTCCTGAAATTCTGAAGGTGCAATGAGAAACTGCTTTCCAGTCCCATTGTTTAGTATTACGTCAGAGTGCTCTTTTTGTGACAGATGAGCTCCCAATTCTTCGATTAAATTTTTTACTGGATCGTCATTCATGCTTTTTTTCCACTTGTCTTGTTATGAAAGTTGTCTAGACTAATAATCTGACTATTGGTTATCTGTTTTTTGACTTTCATGAATCAAGTTAAATCAAATAGTATTAAGAAACAAGAGTATAGTATGCATACTGTACATACAGTTTGAGCCTAAATTTTGCAGAGTAATCTTGTAATCACAAAAAGAGGTTTACTGGTTAAACTAGAACAAACCAGAAAGTAAAAGGCGTTTTCAGATATCTTCGTTTAAGGTTATCGTCCTTTTCGACTAAATCCAGGTGCAATTTTAAAGTTGGATGCAGAAGATGTTTGAAATTTTTTACCTGATTTTTCCTTTTTTGATTCAGTGTTTGTGCCCTCTTCAATTTTGAAAATCTTTTCTACATGTGGTTTGACTTTGTCATCAGTGTAAATGATGTTTGTCGGAGAAGTTTTTCTCTCTGTTTTTTTCTTTTTTGATTTTTCAGTATCTGCCGGGTTTTTCTGTGTCCATTTGATGTTGCCTGACAAAGACTGTTCAAGCATGTAATCTCCTAATGATTTTCTCATACTCTTCCATTATTACTATGAACATAAGCGTATGGATCTATCTCCAATCTTGAAGATAAAATAAATACATCATAAACTAGTTTTTAGCATGACAAAAAGTATTAGCTGCTCAGATGCAGGCAAAGACTGTTCCTGGTCTGCAACTGCAAAGACTGTGGATGACTTGATGGTTCAGGTAATGACTCATGTCAAAAATCACCATAAAGAAATAGAATTGAATACTGAAAATATCTCAAAAATAAAATCACTAATCAAAGAAATCAAATAATAATTAAAAAACTTGGATTCTAAATCACTTACCGCATACAAAGATATCTTCCATCATAATCTCTATCCAATCTTTCCTTTCAAAATTATTTTTTCATCTGTATCTGATGGAGTTGACCTGTCAATGTATCTTATCTCATACCAGTCTCCAATGTCGACTGTCTTACCATCAATCTCTCGAGGAATCTCTATTTCCACCTCAAAAATACCTGTGTTTGGTCCTGTCTCAATTAGATATCCAGAATTTGCATCAAAAACAGGATTTGCAAGCGTTGTTCTGATTCCACCTTCTCCTCTGTACTCTAGTTGACTAAGTGATATCTTGTCTTTCTCTTTGGAATCCATGTTTGCATCTGGCTCGTATAGTCTAACTACAAATTCGTGTCCTATTCTAGAGCCCCCACCAGCAGTCTGCATTTTTGCAAATGATTTTGTCAATGGCACTGATTTTACTAAAACTTGCTTTTCTCCTGAATAATCTGATGCATCCAAGTATCTAATCATAACAACATCGCTTTGATCCAAAGGTTTACCATTAATTGTGTCTGGCAATTGTAATTTTACATAAAATTGTCCAGTATCTGGTCCTGTCTCTATCATGCTTGTTGGTCCGTCAATTGCAACTCCATTAATTGTAAATTCAAACAGTCCAACAGTAGATACAGTCTCTATTCCATTATGAGCCAAATTTAAGTCGTCATCTGTAATGTAGAAATTTATTATGCTTCCAAATGATGCTGGAACCACTTGAATCTCTTCTGGTTTTTTTGTATGATTCTGAATCTCTTTTTTTACAATTACTATCTTTCCAAACCCTTTGCTTTCTAATTTTTCCGCGGTTGTAGATTTGACACATGCTGGAAATCCATTGTTTCGTATCACTAAACTAAGACCTGCTTTGCAAGTGACATTTTCTGCGGTGATTCCTTGTTTCATTTGTTTTCTTGGTGATTCTATCTCTGCATTTGCTGGATTTATAAAAAATAACGCCAAAGACAAAATCAAAAACAAGGCAACAAACAATACTTTATTATCAAAATTCACAGTTTTATTCTCATTTTTAATCTTAAATAGATTGATGATAAAT
>JACRND010000083.1 GCA_016234975.1 Nitrosarchaeum sp.
AATATCATTGAAAAAGGACTAAGAGAAGATATGGCATGCATTGCATTTCAAGGTGCAAACGGTCCACTTCAGATATCGTTTCTAAAAACAAGTGACATTAGAAAGAATTTTTCATTCAAATCGATCTATTCAGGTATGGCAATTTCTCAAGAAAATATATTAAAAATAGGCGTATAGTGAATTTTTATGCTAAATGATCAAATCACTTATAATAATTTCATATTTAAAGCAAATAAGAAATACGATCGATCCGATCAAATCTTCTTAGCTATACCACAATATAGCATAGTCATTTCTTATACAGGATCCTGAAAAAGTATGGCAAGTGAAAGAACTCAGACTTCAATATTTGACTCTACGCCTGATACTCAAATGTATGAGTACAAACTATCTATAGAAAAAATCCAAGCGGAGCTTTTGCGATATGGACTAACATCTAATCAAAGTAAGGTGTTTATCTATCTTGGAAAGTATGGTGCAAAGACTGCACCTGAGGTATGTAAGACTCTCAAATTACCTAGAACTGAAACATATCATTTACTTTCTGCATTACAAAACAAGGGATTAAACAAGGCAATATGGATTCTGGTAAATTCCGAAAAAGAGAGAGTAAAATCCCTTGAGCAGATTGAAAAAGGATTATCTGAATTGTGGGATAATATTCCAACTTTTGATTCACTACACGATGAAGTTGAAGAAAAATTCCAAATGCTACAAGGTGCAAACCAAATCCAGTCAAAAATTACGGAAATGACAGATAACTTTAAAGATGAATTTTTGATACTTGGTTCTGAGAAAGATTACATTAAATTATACCATGGTGAATTTTTGGAGTCTTTTGTAAAATCAAAACAGCGATTCCGACTGCTAAGTGCATGTTCTGAAAAAACTTCATACATATTTGATAATTTAGAAAGAAAAAATATTAAAAAACTAGACAAGGACATTCAAAACCACTTGTGCTTTATCCTAAAAGATGATGAAGAATTATTGTTCTTTACAAAAAATGCAAATTCTGTCTCAGAGCCATTTGCAATGTGGACAAACTCCAAGTCCATGACATATTCAATGAAGTTACTCTTTGAATCATTATGGATAAATTCAAAGAATATCCATCTGTAATAGTTTAAGAAAATATTACTTGTTAGAATAAAACCCGTCTTCCTCTTTATATATAAAATTCAGTTTCATCTACTGTAGATATGGATTTTACATATTCTAAAGTCAAAACAGGCATACCTGGATTGGATTCGATAATATCAGGAGGATTAAAAAAAGATCGTTCTGTCATAATCTCAGGTCCCCCTGGTAGCGGAAAAACTACATTCGGATTGCAATTTCTATACTCTGGTGCAAAGGACTTTGATGAACCAGGTGTGTACATTACCATGTCCCAAAATATTGATGAGATAAAAGATGACTGCAAGTCATTTGGTTGGGATTTTAATGATTTAGTTAGTAAAGACAAAATCATGATGATTGACGCAAGACCGTTTAAAATCCAAGATAATCTAATTGGACGAGATGACTCTCTATACAGAGGAGAGCAGATGCCGTTTGAACATTTGACAAAACTATTGTTAAGCAGCATCAAAAGAATTGAAGCAAAAAGGATTGTAATTGATTCAATTACAATTTTAGCAATGCAGTATTCGGATAAATTCTACATGAGACAAGGATTACAGGGAATGATCCAGGCATTAGAAAATTATGGTGTAACATCACTGATAATATCTGAATCTTCTGAAAACAATGAGATTCCTTTGGAATGGTTTGTTACTTCTGGAATCATTCAGTTAAGACATACTAGAAGGGAAGACACAATGGAGAGAACAATTCACGTGACTAAAATGCGCGGCATTAAACACAGCGAACAAATTCATCCCATAATTATAGGTGGGGATGGAATGTATATCCAACATCCAAGATTAACTCCGTGAGTCTATTTTTTCTGTTTTTTGATTTGTTGTGCAACCATTGGTAAAAAGGCACCGACATCAGTTACTATGCCTAACGCTTGCCATGTTCCTCTATCCATAAGCTTGGTAACTGTTGGCTGATTGATGTCAATTACTATCACCTTGACATTTGCAGGTAACATATTTCCAGTTGCAATAGAGTGTAGCATTGTAGAAATCATAATTACAAGATTTGCATCTTTGAGAATTTTTTTGTACTCTTTCTGAGCTTCTGCCACATCAGTAATTACGTCAGGTAATGGTCCATCATCACGAATGGATCCTGCCAAAACAAAGGGAATTTTATTTTTTACACATTGATACATTATTCCACGGGTTAATTTTTTTGTTTTAACCATATTTGCAATAGAACCTGCACGAAAAACCGCGTTTATTGTTTCCATATGATTTCGATGTCCACGATATGCCAAAGTTGCATCATGAACATTCATTCCAAGTGATGTTCCTAACGTGGCATATTCTATATCGTGAACTGCCAATGCATTTCCTGCCAAAACTCCGTCAATAAATCCAAGTTTGATCAATTCTGCAACAGCATCGGCTGCACCTGTATGTATTATTGCAGGGCCTCCTACAATTACAATTTTCCCGCCAGCTTTTTTTGTCTTGTAGATGTCTTCTGCCACTTTTTTTGCAATGTGTTGAGTTGGTCGCTCACTTGAGCTAGAACTTCCCATAAATTCAAAGACATTTACTCCCTCCCTTGGACGCTCAGGTGGGGTGATCTTGATTCCTCCCTCACCGACTACTATCTCATCTCCTTTTCTTACATCTCTCACAGGTACGCAAAATGCCCTCCCTTCTTTTACTACAATGCATTTGTCCATCATCATATTTTCAACTTGAATCCATTTTCCGTTATAGAATACTTGGGTGTGATTATTTGTAGTGCTGTAAAAATCGTCAGGCATAACCATGTCTTTTGGTGATTTTTTTAGTAAAATTCCTTTTTGTATTTTTGAGACTGCTCCTTCCCGATAAATTGTTTCTAAAATTTCATCCAGATGTTTTTGATTCTTTCCTGTGACTGATAATCGTGCATATGATGGATCTTTCTTCTTTTTTCCGATACTGATTTCTTCCACTTGAAATTCACCGTGCAAATCCATAATTTTATCAAATATTTTTGTGAGAATTGATGAATCGATAAGATGACCACTAACTTCAATCTCTTGTGAAAACCTTGCCATTTATTATTCTAAATACGATGATAACAAAAGCTTTACGCTGATTTTTTTTGACTATTATTGGTAAAAAATTGTCAATTTGACTATACTGGAAGTATCACTTTGCCTTTGTATTCTAAAATATTGTCTTTTTTAAATAAATTCTCAAAATTTTCTTTTTGTTCCTTTGTTACTCCTTGAACAATTGTTTTGGAAATACCGTTTTTATCAACTAGTGCAAGTACGTATCCGCTGTTATCAGTTAAAACAAATCCTGCCGATTCGTCAACAAATGCGTAGAGGTTTTCCTCTCCTACTGGCTCCCACACATTTGATTTGTTGTCCCTTAATGCAAGTGCTGGCATTGCCTTTCCGTTAGTTAATTTATTCAAATATTCTCTTGCAGTTGCAACTCTTTTTTGTCCTGTTTTTAAAGCCTGAAAATACTGCACAACTCAAAGAAGATATGATTGTTATAAAAACAATATCTTAAAAGATTGTTATATCTTTCAATTATGATAGAATCATGCCTCTGACAAATAATGTTATAATAAAATTAAATGAAATTACCACGATTGTCGAAGATAAAAGAAATCTAAAAGAGCAAGAAATAGAAGAGATCAAATCTGTTTTTAGAGACATTCTCAAAAGTGGCGAAAGATACGATGTCGATGACATTGAGTCATGGTTTGAAAATGAGGGTAGCTGGTCAAACAAGGCATCTCGAATTAGAGTGATAAATATCTCCCATTATATTCAAGATAAATATGAACAAACAGCAAGACTGAAAATTATTTTAGATGATTAATGTTTATGACGTGAAAATTAAATTTCTAATTGTTCTAAGAGCCTTCCAACTATCCTTGTATTTTCCTTTCTCTCATCCCGTATTTTTACTAGTCTCTGATTTTTTGTTTTGTCATTTAAAGAAATTATTTGAAAATATTCTTCATCCAAGTCATTATTTGCTTGTAGTCTTTTAATTACTTCAAAAAGTATTCCGATTACTTGTTTTTGCGCTTCAATTAGTTCATCCTTGCTTTTTTCAGACATAATTGGTTATTTCTCGGATATTTTTTTAAATAATTCTGATAATTTCGTATCTGTTATTTCACGTTCTGCAGAATTAAAAAAAGTACGTAGTTTTTCTTTTGAATATCCATCATCAGAATAAATTTTTGCTTGTAATGCCATTTCTAATTTATCTAATTGATGAACAAATTTTGCTTCTTTGGAAGTATTCAATTGATATTCTCCCCAAAGAATACCGTATTGTTTTTGAAGAGACGATGGTAAATCATTTAAAATATTTTTTATTGTATTGCTTTCCAAATTTGTTTTTTTCTTTTTTGAAA
>JACRND010000048.1 GCA_016234975.1 Nitrosarchaeum sp.
ACAACTTTGTATGCTGATTCATACGAAATTAACCTAGTTGACATATTGCCATATCCTGTAAGTACCAAGGATATATCAGAAGAATATGTTGCAACCCTCAGTATATCTAAAAATAAAATCGGAATTGTTCTGTCGCCCCTAAAACAATCCAAAAGCGGTGTCAAATATGATCTAATTTACTGTAAATCTGGACTTGTCTTAATCATGAAAAATACCAACGGTTCACCAGCTTGCGTAAAACCCGAGACAAAAACACGATTATTTGAAAGAGGTTGGGCAACAGATAAACTTTAGATACGTTTGTAGTTTGAAACGCATTGTTCAAACCAAAATAAATTCCAAGATTGATTTATAATCATAACCTAAACGAATTGAATCAATTTGCCAATAGAGTCGGGTGTGATTACATTAGAGCTTTGGGCTCTCTTTTTTGTAATTCTGTCCGTTACAATAGCAATTGATCTTGGATTATTTGACAAAATTAAAAGAAAACTAAGCAAAACTCAACCCACTGAAACAGAACATGTAATGTCTGGCAAAGAGGCTCTTGGTTGGACACTCACTTGGATTTCTCTTGCAGGTGTCTTTGCCGTAGTGATCTACTTTGCACTAGGTAATGATAAGATGATAGAGTTTGTCACTGGTTATGCTCTAGAAAAATCACTCAGTGTAGATAACATGTTTGTGTTTTTATTGGTATTTACTACCTTAGGAATTCCTCACAAGTATCAGCACAGAGTTCTCTCATTTGGAATCTTAAGTGCAATTGCAATGAGAATAGCCCTAATTCTTGTTGGTGCATCATTATTGGAGAACTTCCACTGGATGATCTACATTTTTGGTGGATTACTTTGGTATACTTCAATTAGAATGATCATTCAAAAAGAAGAAAAGAAAATTGAACTAGAAAAAAATATTGCAGTTAGATTTCTAAAAAAATTCATGCCCGTAAATCTCAGTCTAGTTGGAAACAAGTTCATTGTACCAATTAATGGAATAATGCATGCCACTCCATTACTTGTTGCCCTTGCAATTATAGAGTTAACTGATTTGGTATTTGCAATGGACTCTATTCCAGCTGTTTTGGCAATAACTAGGGACCCATTCATAGTAATCACATCAAATGTATTTGCAATTTTAGGTTTGAGGGCATTGTACTTTTTAATTGGTGGTATGATGGAAAGATTCCACTATCTCAAGCCAGGATTGATTGTATTGTTGCTATTTATTGGAACAAAGATGATAATTTCAGAATTTTATCCTATTCCAACTGTGACTTCATTGATTATTGTATTTGTAATTTTGGCAACAGTTATTGTGGGTTCATTGCTAAAAAAACCAAAGACTCCAAAGCAAGAATAAACAAAAACTTACTTACTTCTAAACGCCAATACGAAACCTATGCCACCACATATTACTCCAAATGCAAGTATGGCGATAAATCCACCAATTGGTTCTATAAAAGAATCCATGATGGCAGGATATTTTGGACCTATTTTTCCTTCAGTAAATATTGTAAGTAATCCAGTTCCAGCTAATCCTGCAAATGCCATTGTGATCATTGCTCCTGCACCTCCAACATTCATGCCAATTAGATGAATCACTGCTAATGCGTTTGATACTTTAGAAAATTTTTTCTTTAATGTAATTTCAAGATGACTGTAAAATAATGCAGATACTGCTACCGCAAGTACTATAATCAAATAAAATATGATTCCCAAAAAGAACCATTTTGCAGTACCTTCAAAAGATAATGATAGATATTGTATTATGTTTACTTGAATGTATGTCATTTGTATTACTACGATGACTATTGCCATTGTTGTTATTACTCCGCCTTGAAGAATAGCTGCAATTATGAACCTGTTTGCCCACTTACTTCCAACATCTCCCATTTACATACAGTATGAAGTATTGACATAAGTATCTTTTAAATTTGAATGATACTCAAAGTTGTTAATTTTTAATAGCAATTGCTTGCATTTTGTTCTGTTATTTTGCATCCGTTTTATGATCTCTTGTATGTCATTGAGAACAAAAAATTCATTCCTGCCCATCTGTCAAAGTTAATCTCAATTGATCAAATAGGTAGTGAAATTTATTATCTAATTTATTAAATTTGGATTTGATTGAATATTTGTACTTTGAATGGAAAATTATCTCTTGGTTTGTGCTTTAGTTTATTATTGTTAATTGGTGCTGTATCTGCATCAGGACTTGCATTGGATATGACAAATAATCTGCTGCACTTTACAGATATTGATGATAATCGGTTTAAGGCATTTGCATTAAATTCTACATCTGTTACTCTGATACCGAATTCTCCAAAAAATCTTAAGGCATCTCCTATCTCCACAACATCCATTATGCTTACTTGGGATGAACCTGTTCTTAGTAAGAACATGACTGCTATAACAGGCTATAAAATTGAATATAAGACAGGTTCTGCCAGCTATGTTACTATCACTCCAGATACTAAAAGTACCGTTACATCATTTATCCATGAGGGTTTGGATTCTGGTAAAACTTATTCTTATCAGGTATCTGCAATAAATTCAAAAGGAGCCAGTAATCCATTATCGATCTCATCTGTAAAGTCTGCAGCAACAACAGTTCCAGGAGGATTGTTTGCAGTTGCCATTGCACCTACTCAGGTTAAACTTTCATGGTATCCGCCAACTAACACATTCGGTCAGTCAATTAGCGGTTATGAAATTAAACGTGTATTTGCAACTGATGTTTATAGTGATCCTATTGGTTCAACTAATGGCAAAACTACTAGTTACATTGTAAGTAATCTGGAAACTGGTAAGGCTTATTCTTTTATAGTTACAGCAAATATTGGGGTTGGTTCTACTGGACCATCAAACATTGCATCTGCTACTCCACGAGTAAATTCAGTCGATATATCTACCACTGTTCCATCTTCTATATTGCAGACAATCACAACTCCCACATCTCCAATAAAATTAACTGCAACAAGTGTTTCCTCTACTCAAATTAATCTTTCTTGGAGTCCACCATCATCTGATGGTAACTCTCCAATCACTGGTTACAAAATTGAAATGAAAAAAGATTCTGGCTCTAATTCTACATTGATAGCAGATACAAAGAGTACTACAACAACATATTCTCATACAAATCTTATAACAAATTCAAAATACACATACAAAGTCTATGCAATAAACTCAGCTGGTACCAGCACCGCATCTAATGAAGCCACAGCAACTCCTGTAACTGCTCTCAAACTAAGTCCATTAGGCAAATTAACAATTGATGAAGGAAAACCTTTGTCTTTTGTTGTCAAGGTGACTGACAGTTCGTTAAATGGTCTAGTGTTTAGCTTAGACAAAAATCCGCCAATTGGTGCAAAAATCCATTCAAGTACTGGCATGTTTACATGGACTCCAACTGATTTACAGGGTACGAAATCATACGTATTTGATATAGTTGTAACTCTAGGCTCGTTAACTGACAGACAATCCGTCACAATTACTGTAAATGATGTTTTGAATAATTCAGAACCAGCTAAAGCACCAGAACCAGCTAAAGCACCAGAACCAGCTAAAGCACCAGAACCAGCTAAAGCACCAGAACCAGCTAAAGCACCAGAACCATCTAAAACACCGGAACCAGCTAAA